>NZ_JBWZQN010000023.1:0-44981 GCF_056724605.1 Prolinoborus fasciculus
TTATTTGAACAATCTAAAATATTTGTATTACCTGAAAAAAGGCAAAGGCAATGTCCGCGAGTAGTGAAAATTAAAGCACAAAAATATCCAAGAAAATGCCAGTCAATTTCTTAACTGACTGGCATTACTCTAATGAGGGCTTTTTCTTTTAAAAATCTTTTATCCTTTCACCCCCCTCTTTGTGTTTCTCCCAAAGGTAGAAAGAAAAGGTTGGATGAAAGATTTTTAACTTATTTACCAGTTTTCTCTTTAATAAACTGACGTGCCATTTTCACTTTTTCTTTGACCGGTTTTGGCAGTTTAGGCGGAATCATTTTCGCGACCTGGTTAAACCAGACCAGCAGACCAAAATCGCCTTCCATTTTAATCGTGCCACTTTGCATACCACTCATGAATGCAGTTGGATCACCTTTAAGCAATGTTTTTACACCCTGTTCACTGTCAGCAAATTGCAGTACAAAATCAGCTTTTTCTGCATCACCTGAAACAGTATCGATATGACCATTATTCACAACGATCTGACGTGCCATTCCCTCATCTGTTCCGATTTGGATACGAAACTGGCGTTCATGTACCAATTCAATAAATTTCGGGCTAGTACGTGCTAACTGCTTCATACGTAACGCAAGACCTGCGACCAGCAAATCAAGTGGATCAGTACTAAGGTCAACCAGAGGAAGTTTTAACACAGGAATGGACGACAGTTTCATGGAGGATGCCTATTCTAATTGTACGAAAATTGACAAATATCCTAGCATAGTTCTGGGCTAGGTGGATTATGCAGTTTGTATCATATTTCCAAATTGAAAAATGCACACATGGGTGCATTTTTTTCATTGCAACTTGTAGAATTAACGGCTTGAAAGCTGCTGCTGGTCGTCTTCATACACCGGCGTATGTTCGATGCAACGGCGTTTTGCCAAAGCACGCTCAGCACGACGATCTTCACGCAACAACAGGCCAGTCACCACCATCATGACCGCAGTTAACGCGCTCAGATAACTATACGTCATTGGTAGCTCAAACCAAGTTTGAGTTCCTACACGAATCACCTCGATCAGGCCCCATACCAGCATCCCGGCCGCCATAAAGCTTAACCAGCGACGATAAGGCGAGAAGAACACAGCAAGCACAGCTACAGCGACTAAACTGAAGCCCACAATCGTTGCTAAATGCGCTGTTACCATATAAACCCCTCCATCCAGATAGATAGTTCCCGCTTGATATTGCAACGCTTCTATCTATTGAATTTCGTTAAATCAATAAAATGAAATCTGTTGATTTGTATCTCTATGCCTGCATTATGCTGAGTTTTTTGCATAAAAAAAGTCCTGTCATCCAGCCTAACGACATACTTTGTCGCGATATTATATTGTCATTACATTTTTTGCTTTTCACATTTTTGTGGATCAATGACTGCGCCAATGTTGGCGTGTCATTACAAAATTATCAGTAGTTTTTTTAAGTGAAAAAATTATTTTTCCGTTTAAGATGATCGATGTTTTTGTAGCCACATTTCAGCTATTCCTTATATCACTCAGATCATAAGCAATAAAAAACGCGACCCGGAGGTCGCGTTTAAAATCAATCAAAGCCTGTATTTATGCACGGTTCAGGTCTTTATCATGTACACCGAGCAGATAAAGCACACCGTCCAGACCGACGCTAGAAATCGCCTGATTGGCATTTTGGCGTACTAGCGGCTTGGCACGGAAAGCCACACCGAGTCCTGCAATCGAGAGCATTGGTAAGTCATTGGCGCCATCACCGACTGCAATGGTTTGTTCCAGGGAAATTCCCATCTCCTGGGCGATTTCACCGAGCAAGAGTGCTTTGCGTGCGCCATCGACGATATGGCCTTTGACTTCACCAGTGACCACGCCATCCTGCACATCGAGCGCATTGGCATGCACTTCATCAATATCCAGTTTAGTTTGCAGATATTCCGCAAAATACTGAAAACCGCCAGAAAGAATTGCAGTACGGTAACCTAGTGCTTTTAAAGTCGAAATCAGGCGTTCAGCTCCTTCGGTAATCGTCAGGCGCTCGGCAATTTTCGGAAGTACCGAAGCGTCCATGCCTTTTAACAAGGCGACACGTGCACGGAAGCTTTGCTGGAAGTCCAGCTCGCCTTGCATAGCACGTTCGGTAATTTCTGCGACCTGTTCACCAACACCGGCTTCAATTGCCAGTTCGTCAATAACTTCCTGCTCGATCAGGGTTGAGTCCATATCGAAGCAAACCAGACGACGGTTACGGCGATAAGCATTGTCTTCCTGCACCGCAACATCGACATTTAATTCATTGGACAGGCTCAAGCAGGCCGCACGCATGGCAGCTGCATCTAGCATTTGTCCACTTAAACCGAACTGGACACAGGCACGTTTTGGCCCTGCGCTCTGGCCATCTAAAATGGGGCGGCCAGACAGACGGGTCACGGTTTCAATATTAAAGCCCTGACCCGAGACAATCTGGGTCACGGCTTGCAGATGAGAGGCATTTAATTCAGGGGCCAATGCCGTTACGATATAACGTGTGCGTCCACCCTCTTTGACCCACTGATCATATTCAGTCGCAGAGATCGGTTTAAAGCGCACAGTTAACCCGATATCATGTGCTAGAATCAGGATCTCCTTCATGGCTAATGCTGTTGCTGTCTGGTCTTCAGACGCCACAACAATACCTAAGGTTAACTGATTATGAATAACCGCTTGCCCTACATCTAAAATCTGTAGGGAATGGGCGGACAAAACCTGCATTAATCGTGTAAATTGATTAGGCTGGTCAGGTCCTAAGAATGATATAAGAATGATTTCTCGCATGAATTGACTCGGGTCTGAGCTACAACTATTGTTAGAATCATAATCGAAATTGAACAGAATTGCCTTGGAAGTTTACGTTGAATGCGCCTAGACAAGGGCTATTTGCTAGCCTATTGATTGTAAGTTTTGCTCTGCATACCTTTTTACTGGTATTGGCAACCACTCACCAACTGAATGAAAACCGTGCCAATCAGGGACAGCTGATCACCAGTCAACTGGTGACAGACAGCCTGTCTGAGCTTGAACCGCCCAACCGCGTTTCTCTGGCTTTGCTGGCAAATCGTTATGCCACCAATCCAAGTGTCGCTTCCATCCGGATTCTGGATGCGAAAGCTCAAGTTTTAGCCACCGGCGGACTGACCAAAACTCGCGAGGGTGAAGTTTTTGTCCGTGATGCCCTGCAAAACGAGAAAAAAGTCGGTGTGATTGAAATCACCCTGATTGAGCCAAGTATTGGTGAAATTCTGCGCACGCAATGGTTGGCGATTCTGTTCTCGTTCATCATTCATGGTCTGCTCTGGGTCGCTTATCGTGCCGTGGCACGTCCAAGCCGCACCGAATATCTAGCGCGCATCAATAATGAATCGCGGCTGAAATTCGAGATTCAGACCCTGACCCAGGCATTGGAACAGGAAAAGCATAATGCGGCACTGGCGATTGCTCAGGCCCAACAGGCAGTGAAAAACAAAGCCAAAGAAAAAGAACATAAACCAGCGGTACTCGAGAGCGATAGCCTGAGCTTAAACATCCAGTTCTACGATCCAAAACAGTTACTGGATAGCGTGAATAAAACCGTTTCGGTGCCTTATTTCAATCTTTGTCAGATTTTCCTGAATAAAGCCACCGAACTCTGTGTGCAACGCTATAAGTTAAATAGTTCTGATATTTGTACCGTACATAAATTTGATGAAAAAGGTGCCACCATCAGTATCACAGCAGACAAACCGAATGCCCTGGCCTGCCTGACCATGATCAGTGCCGTGTTCCAGCTGCTTTCGGAAGTGCTGTATAGACGCTATCGTGAAGAAAAACGTTTTGTGCTACAAACCCGCAGCGCGATTGCCTCTAAAGTCGAGGAGATGCAGCTCAGCTCGGTACAGGCCGCGGAGCGTCTGACTCAGCATCTGGTCGCGAAAGAAAGTGCCTTACATGTACCGAACACCTTGCTGAAAGATGTGAGTGATCACTTCCAGCTGGTCAGCATGCCGAATCCAACCAATGTCCTGACCCGTCATGCTTTTGTGGTGAATGGCATGGATGCTGAAAGCGCCGAGCTGGCACAGACTTTTAGAACTGAAATTCTAAAATCCAAACAGTCCAAAGCCTCATAAATATCCCTGAATGTTGCAATTAAAAAAGCCGGATCCAACATCCGGCTTTTTTATGGATATAAAACAAATACGCCAGTGTGTCTTGGCCTATCTCTTAAATTTTTAACTGTTTTTGTTCCAGCAGATATTGCTGGGCATTATAAGGCTGAGCCGGATCCTGACAAGGGACTTTATGCCACTGACCCTCGGCATCTAACTCCCATGCATTGTGACAATCTTTTAAATAGCTGATCAGGCCATCTTTATAAATCCGTTTTTTCAGCTCTGGATCCAGCACCGGGAAACAGGTTTCCACCCGGGAAAACAGGTTACGGCCCATCCAGTCGGCACTGGCACAATACAGTTTCTTGGCACCGCCATGTTCAAAATAATAAACCCGGGTATGTTCCAGGAAACGTCCTACGATTGAACGGACCTGGATATTTTCAGACATACCGGTAACTTGTGGAATCAGACAGCAGATTGAACGCACAATCAGGTCAATTTTTACCCCAGCCTGCGAAGCCTGATACAGGGCAGCAATCAATTGCGGTTCGGTAAGTGCATTCACTTTGATGATGATATGCGCGGCTCTGCCGGCCAGGGCAAATGCCTTTTCCTGCTCAATCAGTTTCAGCAGTTCGCTATGCAGGGTAAACGGTGCATGCAGCAAGGCTTTCAGTTTGGCCATTTTGCCCATGCCGGTCAGTTCCTGGAACATGCGATGCACATCTTCACAGATATCCGGCTGTGTGGTCATCAGGCCGTAATCAGTATACATACGGGCATTACCGGCATGATAGTTTCCGGTACCCAAATGCGCATAACGCAGTAATTCCTGATTTTCACGCCGGACAATCAGAATCATTTTGGCATGAGTTTTATAACCCACGATGCCATAGACCACGACCGCGCCGGCTTCTTGCAGAATATTGGCCACCATAATATTAGATTCTTCATCGAAACGCGCCCGCAGTTCAATCACGGCCGTAACTTCCTTGCCATTCCGTGCGGCTTCTGCCAGCACCTGAACAATTTCCGAATCCGGACCACTGCGGTATAGCGTCTGCTTGATCGCCAGCACCGCTGGGTCCTTGGCCGCTTCGCGCAGTAAAGTAATCACCGGCTGGAATGAATCAAAAGGATGATGCAGCAGCACATCCTGTGCTTTTAAAATTTCAAAAATACTTTTCTGTTTACGGAAAATTTTGGGAATCACAGGACTAAAATGCGGATACTTTAATTCCGGACGCTCAAAGCTGGTACTCAGGCGGGACAAATTGATTGGTCCATCAATCCGGTACAGTTCCTGTTCCGTCAGATTAAATTCATCCAGCAAATAGTCGATGATGTTCTGTGGAGAGTCATTTTCAATTTCCAGACGTACTGCACGACCAAAGCGGCGCGAACACAGTTCATCTTTTAAGGCCACTGCCAGATCGTCAACATCTTCCGACAATACCAGATCGGCATTGCGGGTAACCCGAAAGGCATAACATCCGGTCGCTTTCATGCCGGGAAACAAATCACTGATATGCTGCTGGATGATCGCAGTCAGAAAGATCTGGGTGGTATTGTTTCCGGTGACATCTTCCGGAATTTTAATCAGGCACGGTAAGGAACGTGGTGCCGGCACAATCGCCATCTCGATTTCACGGCCAAAGGCATCTTTACCTTCCAAGCTGATAATAAAGTTCAGACTTTTATTCACCAAACGTGGAAAAGGATGTGAAGGATCCAGACTGATCGGGGTCAGTACCGGTTGCACTTCTTTGGCAAAAAAGGCTGCAATCCATGCCTTATGTTTTTCCAGAAGATCCTGATATTGAAGAAACTGAATACCCTGCGCCTGGAGTTCAGGCAGAATTGCATGATTCAGAACCTCATACTGCTTGTTAACTGTGGCATGAATGGACTGGGACAGTTGTTGTAGAACCAGCTCGGTGGGTACAGCATCAGGCGTCCGGGTAGTCGCATTCAGGTCTTGCTGTTTCATCAGCCCGGCAATCCTGATTTCAAAAAACTCATCCAGATTACGGGAAAAAATAATCAGGAAGTTTAAGCGCTCTAAAATCGGTAAATTCGGATCAAGTGCTTGTGCCAAGACACGACGCTGAAATTCAAATAAGGAAAGTTCCCGATTAAAATAGGTCGCTGACGAATGCTGAAATTGTTCCATGCCCTCTCAATGCTGCTGATTACAGTCTGTTGTTTCACATCATTGAGGGGCGATCTTAGGCAGACTTTATGACACTTATGTTACAAAGCTTGATAAATCTATATAGATTAATATTTTAATTTTTAAAATTATAAAAAATCATCCTCTGGTTTGTTGCGCGCTGTCATCAAACTGCAATTAGGTGTCTGTTTTTTCAGTTTTTCTGGCAGCCCAATAAGTGGCTAAAGCTGGCCCTGAAATATTATGCCACAGGCTGAAAATGGCACTTGGTAAAGCGGTAAGTGGTGATGCGGCAAAATGGGTTGCCGCCAAGGCCACACCCAGACCAGAATTCTGCATTCCCACTTCAATGGAGACTGCACGACAGTCTATTTCTGCCAAGTGAAATATACGGCTGGCCCAATAACCCAGTAAATAGCCCATACCATTGTGTAAGGCCACGATCCCTAAAATCATTAAACCGGACTCCAGAATCTGGGTTTTGCTGCCGGCAATAATCGCCGCGACAATTGCCACAATCGCAATCACAGAAATCAACGGCATGACCTGAATATAGGCCGTGACTTTTTGCTTGAGTAGCGCCCGTACGATTAAGCCCAGAATAATCGGGAATAACACCACCTGTAAGATCGACACCAGCATCGACCAGGCATTGATTTCAATCCACTGACTGGCCAACAAGTAGAAAATGGCCGGAGTTAGAATGGGCGCCAGTAACGTAGAAACCGAGGTACAGGCGACCGACAAGGCAGTATTGCCCTTGGCCATATAGGTAATCACATTGGATGCAGTTCCGCCCGGACAGCAACCCACCAAGATTACCCCGATGGCAATCTCTGGTGGCAGCTGGAACAGCTTGCACAGCAAAAAGGCCAAACCCGGCATCACCATAAACTGGGCGACGACGCCAATCGCTACTGCCTTCGGACTTTGCAAGACACTTTTAAAATCTCCGACGGTCATGGTCATGCCCATGCCGAACATGATGATGCCTAACATCCAGGGAATATAAGCTCTTAACCAGACAAAAGCTTCAGGGATCATCAAGGCAATGCCGGAAAAAAGCACCACCCATAAAGCAAAGGTTTTTTGGACAAATTGGCTAAACTGGAGCAAGGCTGACATGGGTTTCATCCAGGTGATATTAAGGGAGAAAAAGCAAGATAAAATAGGCACCCGTTGACGCCTGAATTTTTATATTTAAATATAAATAAGATCAAAGGAATATTTAAGTTCTATCCCTATTCAGCTTTAAGCTGCTTGAACAATATCTTTCACATAGATACGTTTCACGCCATGCGACAGCATATCCTGCCAGGCATGTTGCAAGGAACCATTCAGGTCAATGCCCTTGGTGGCATCGGCAATCACATAGGTTTTAAAGCCCAGTTTGCAGGCATCGATTGCAGTCCAGGCCACACAAAAGTCCGTAGCAATCCCGACCACAAATACGGTATCAATCCCACGTTCACGCAGATAGCCAGCAAGACCCGTCGGGGTTTTCTGGTCAGCTTCCATAAAGGCCGAGTAACTGTCGATCTGGGAATGAAAACCCTTGCGAATGATGAGTTGTGCTTGCGGTAAATTTAAATCCGGATGCAGTTCGGCATCGCGTGTCCCTTGCACACAATGCTTTGGCCATAAAACCTGAGTGCCATAATCCAGCTGAATACTGTCATAGGCGGCTTTGCCGGGGTGGTTGTCTGCAAAAGAAATATGGTTGTCCGGATGCCAGTCTTGGGTCAGGATAATATGCTTAAAATGCTGTCCCAATAGATTGATATTTGGAATAATCTGGTCAGCATTGGCTACAGCCAGATTGCCTCCCGGGGTAAATCCTCTTTGTACGTCTACGACCAGTAAAGCAACATTATTCTGCATCTGTTTTCATCCATTGAAATCTCGATTTATGCCCAAGCATAGCGCAAAATACCTCAGGATTTTTAGCTCTGCGGTTAAAAATGGCATGACTGTGTATTCTCGGCATGTGTATATGAGCAGATCAATAGATTCATTGTTTTTGACAAATATGAGATGAGTTCCGGGCTTGTATCAAGCTGGATCTCTGCAAAAAAAATAAGTTTTAAGATAAAGTGATGAGTCTTTTTAATAATAAAACAGTGTATTTAATTCTTAAATTCTGAAAATAAAAAAGCCTGCAAGAGCAGGCTTTTTTAAATCGTTGAACCTTACACTTTAGTGCGGTTCACCAGGAACAGCATACATAATGCAGAGATGATGATACATGGGATCGCAGCAGTAATGACCCCCGCAGCACCGAAACCTGCTGTCAATAACTGACCGGCAATGACTGGCCCCAGCATGGCACCGATACGGCCAACTGCAGATGCAACACCAATACCAGTACCACGCACTTCTGTCGGATAAACGATACTACCGAAGGCATACAGTACACCCTGACAGCCAATCACGAAGGCACCGGCTAATGCTGCTGCCATATACATCTGGTTCAGCGAGCTTGCACCATTCAGCGCCAGTAGACCTGCCAGAATACCGCCGTACATCAACAGGATCACATAGGCTTTCTTCCAGCGGTCGGTCAGCATACCCAAAATAATCGTACCAATCGTCGCTGTAACCATGAAGTAGAATTGTGCAGTTGAACCATCTTTACGGGTAAAGCCAAGTTCCATAAACAATGATGGCAACCAGCTCAACATGATGTAAACCACCATCAAGGTAAAGAAGTAGCTCACCCAGATACATAGCGTACGTAACAGGTTGTCCGAATTAAACAGGTCCTTGAATGAACCCTGCGGTGCAACAGCAAGCTCTGCAGCCGTTTTATTCTGTGCTTTCAGGTATTCCTTCGATTCAGGCAAAAATAGCATCATCAGCGGAATGGCAAAAATCGGTAACAGGCCACCGAGATAGAAAACATTTTTCCAGTTGGCGCCAAATTCAGTCGCCGCAATTAAAGATAAAATTGCTGCACCAACTGGCATGCCACAGTACATCAAGCCCACTGCACGACCACGATTTTGTGGAGACACAGCTTCAGAGGCGAGTGTGATCAGAATCGGCATTGCGCCGCCCAGACCTGCTCCAGCCAGGAAACGCACTGCCAGCAAGCTGTTAAAGCTATTGACCCAAACCGTACATAAGGTAAATACAGCAAATATTGCTGTTGACCAGATCAAGACTTTCTTACGGCCAATGCGGTCCGCAAATCGACCACCAACCAGTGCACCCGGTAATAAACCCAGAATCCCTGCACTAAAAAACACACCCAACTGGGAACTATCGAGACCAAAATGCTCACGAATACCTGCAGCAGCAATTCCGGCTGCCTGAATATCTAAGCCTTCAATCACCGCAATCAGAAAACAGATCGCGACCGTGACGATAGCATGCTTATTGTCTGATTTTTCCATTGGATTATCCTTGTTCAATCAGCGTTACAAAAGACAGCCATCATCTATGAGCCTGATTGCAGAAATAACTATCAATAAGTTGAACGTTTTGCTTAGATATTCCCAAAGGAGTAGAGGCAGATAAAAATAGGATAAGACCAGATAAAGTCGCAAAAACACTTAATCAGAACACCATAAAGTTCAAGACTTAGAGTTTAAGGCTTATACATCAAGTTAAAAAATTAACCGATAAGAAAAAAAATTCTCAATTTATTGATATTTAAAAAAGATTAGTCTTAGTCGTTTTTGGCTTTATTTGTTTTGGTGCGAGAGTGCGATCAAGATGTACGAGGTCTCAATTTATCCAATATAACTATTAATCCAAAATTAAAAGGCATAAAAATGGCAGTTTTCAGCTGATCTTTTTGCACAAGCCTTATCATTATTGGCTTCATTTGGGGTAATCTCCTCCATTGTCTAGACTGGAGACATAACTTTGGTCTCAGGATTTTGCTTTATAAATCATCTTATTTATTACTTGATTGTTTCCAAAAGGCTTTGTATAAAGAATTCAGTAGCTTTTACTAAAGCATATTGTTCTTATGCGTTTGATCAGTCATAATTTGCATAAGCAATATTCAATTCAATGCAAATCTATTGAATTTGCTATAAATCAAAATACAAATCCATCCCAATTTATGTTTTCTCATTCCTTTCGGATGGACAAATAGGATAGTTTTTTAAAATGACTCAGCAAGCACAGACCATTCAAGGTTCCATAGTCGCAATCGTCACCCCTATGTTTGAAGATGGCAGCGTAGATTGGAAGGGTCTCGAGAAGCTGGTTGAATGGCACATTGCAGAGGGCACCAACAGTATTGTCGCCGTTGGAACAACAGGCGAAGCCTCTACTCTCAGTATGAGTGAACACACCCAGGTGATCAAAGAAATCATTCGTGTGGCCAACAAACGTATTCCTATTATTGCCGGCACAGGTGCAAACTCGACCCGTGAAGCGATCGAACTGACCCGCGAAGCCAAAGAGCTGGGGGCAGATGCCGCTTTACTGGTGACGCCATATTATAATAAACCGACTCAGGAAGGCTTGTATCAGCACTATAAAGCTATTGCTGAAGCCGTTGATCTTCCACAGATTCTTTATAATGTTCCGGGCCGTACCGGTGTGGATATGGCCAATGAAACCGTGATTCGCCTGGCGGATATTCCACAAATTATCGGTATTAAAGATGCGACTGGCGATGTACCGCGCGGTGCTGAACTGCTGCAAGGCCTTGTCGGTAAAGATATGACTGTTTATTCGGGTGATGATGCAACTGCGTATCAACTGATCGGTCATGGCGCCAAAGGTAATATCTCGGTCACGGCGAACGTGGCTCCGAAAGCCATGAGCGAAGTGTGTGCAGCTGCGATTGCCGGTGATGCAGCCACAGCTGAACAGTTAAATGCTCAGGTTGCAAATTTACACAATATTTTATTTTGCGAATCGAACCCAATTCCTGTGAAATGGGCACTCCATGACATGGGCTTAATTGGTACGGGTATTCGCCTTCCATTAACACCACTTGCAGAACAATATCGCGCTCCGCTTCATGAAGCACTGGTCGAAGCGGGCGTTATCAAATAAAAGAGCACAAGATTATGCAATTACGTTTAGGACTTAGCCTTACACTTTCAGTATTCAGTTTGGCAGGTTGTAGTTCAATGGCCTTTAATAACGGCACTTTAGACTATAAAGAGACTACTACCCTGGAAGCTTTACAATATCCTGAAGGCGCCATGGTTCGTCCTGCAACGCCATTGTATCCTGCTCCAACAGTTGATCCGCTTGCAATTGAACATGCACCGAAGCTTGAAAACCAGCGTGGCAACCGTTTTGCCTTGCCACGCCCACAAGCCCAGACTGAAAACTCAAATACAGCTGATCTAACCGAAACCAATACGGTGGGTCGACCACAGTTGGTCACTGACGGAAATCTTAATCCGCTGCTTAAAATTGAGGGAAATTCTGCTACAATTTGGCAATATACACTTGCCACCCTCAGCAGTCTGAATCATAGCATCGTTGCGCAGAGCAAAAATCGTTATGAAGTCACGATTAAGGTTGATCAGCAGATCTATGTATTAAGATTATCTTCTGTCGGTTCAAGTAATAACCTCGCTGTGTTCAATGCCGATAACAGTTTTGCCGACCGTGAAAAAGCTGCAGAACTGCTCAACCAGATTTACCAAAATTGGCCAGCCTAGACATTTCTAGGCATTTTTTTTGTAAAAGGTTCCCTCATGTTAAAACAAACCTTGCTCTATACTGGTAAAGCGAAATCTGTCTACACCACAGACAGTTCAGACCATCTGATTTTAGTCTTTCGCGATGATGCCTCAGCATTCAATGGCGAAAAAATTGAGCAACTAGATCGTAAAGGCAAGGTGAACAACCGTTTTAACGCCTTCATTATGGAAAAACTGGCAGAAGCGGGAATTGAGACCCACTTTGAAAAGCTATTGACTCCAAATGAAGTGCTGGTAAAAAAACTGGATATGATCCCGGTTGAATGTGTGATCCGTAACTATGCAGCAGGTTCTTTATGCCGCCGCCTGGGTGTGGAAGAAGGCAAGGAACTGACTCCTCCAACATTTGAATTGTTCTTTAAAGATGATGCGCTTGGTGATCCAATGGTCAATGAGTCACAAGCCATTGCTTTAGGTTGGGCAACGGCTGAACAATTGGCGAAAATGAAAGAATTGACTTACCAAGTGAACGACGTGCTTAAAGCATTGTTTGACGCAGGGAATATGATTCTGGTTGATTTTAAGCTTGAATTCGGCGTGTTCCACGACCGTATCGTACTTGGTGATGAATTTTCTCCAGACGGTTGCCGTCTATGGGACAAAGACACCAAGAAAAAACTAGATAAAGACCGTTTCCGTCAAGGTTTAGGCGGCGTAGTTGAAGCCTATGAAGAAGTAGCTGGCCGTTTAGGTATCAATCTAGACAACATCTAATCTGTAAATGCGCAGATTCGAAAAAACCGAGCTTTTTAGCTCGGTTTTTTATTTCCGGCTTTTAATCGGAAAAATAAATTTTTATTATTAAAATGATCGTTTTTACATCAAAAACTACATGCATTAATATTATCACATACCAGGCAAATCAGTGAGTTGACGCACTTTACTCCATATTTTCCGACCAAATTTCTCCTCTACCCTCTAGGATGTTATCTCCCTCAAAAACATCCTACTTTCAGCCCAATTCGCCTTGAATTGGGCTTTTTTTTAATCTGTTCAATTAGTTGGGATACCCAGCTTTATTGCTGCTGTTGTTGCTGTTGCCAACGGCGTTGCTGTAAACGCTCCCCTTCAACTTCACGTTTATTACGTGCTGATTCATACAGTTTGGTATCCTTCAGTTCTGGCGGCATATATTCCTGTAGCACAAAATGCTCAGGATAATTATGCGGATACAGATAATCCACGCCATAGCCCTGCTCTTTCATCAGCTTGGTTGGCGCATTTCTTAAATGCAAAGGCACTGGCAAATTTGAAGTTTTATCTGCGAGTTCCATCGCCTTGTTAATCGCCAGATAGGTACTGTTACTTTTAGCACTGGTCGCCAGATAAACTGCACATTGCCCCAAAATAATCCGGCATTCTGGCATTCCCACGGCCTGCACCGAACGGAAACATTCCCCTGCCAACAGCAAAGCATTCGGATTCGAGTTGCCGATATCTTCGGATGCGGCAATCAACATGCGCCGTGCAATAAACACCGGATCTTCGCCGCCTTTGAGCATGCGTGCCATCCAGTACAAGGCTGCATCCGGATCACTGCCGCGAATCGACTTGATGAAGGCCGACACCAGATCATAGTGCTGCTCACCGGACTTGTCATAACGGGCGATATTCTGCTGTGCGACTTTCACCACGACCGCATTAGTGATGATATTTTCCATATCTGCTTCAAAGGTACTGGCAATCAGATCCAGTAAATTTAGCGCCTTGCGGGCATCTCCTGCCGCGAACTGGATCAGGGCATCAAATTCTTCAATCAGGATATGTCTTTCCTGTAAGAAAGAGTCATTTTGTAAGGCTTGCATCAACAAGGTCTGAATCGATTCAGCACTCAATACATTCAGGCTATACACCTGACAACGTGATAATAAGGCACTATTCACTTCAAAAGACGGGTTTTCGGTGGTGGCGCCAATTAAGGTAATTTTCCCTTTCTCGACCGCATTTAACAGCGCGTCCTGCTGGGATTTATTAAAACGGTGAATTTCATCAATAAATACCACTGGCGTCAGCAAATCACCACCTTCGGCAATGATTTCACGCAGTTCTTTCACGCCGGTATTCAGGGCAGACAGGCTGATAAAAGGCCGGTCTACCGCTTGAGCTAGCAGTAAGGCAATGGTAGTTTTTCCGACTCCGGGAGGTCCCCAGAAAATGATCGAAGGCAGATGCCCCTGATCAATCATCTGACGTAAGGGCGCATGTTCTCCCAGCAAATGTTCCTGCCCGATAATCTGTGTAAGGTCGCGTGGCCGTAAGCGTTCTGGAAGCGGGATATGACTATCTGACATGTTATTATTGGCTCAAACTAAATTCTGATCTCATTCTAACACCAGCAGTTTTGATTCCAAGAATGCAAACATCAAGCATAAAAAATTAATTTATGGAGATATCCTCTATTTTTTTAATTCTGAATGAATTAATCTCTATAAAAGCGAATAATTTGAACATGATTAATTGTGAATTAATTACAGTGTAATTTTCATATTGTTTATTCTAATTAAAAGAAACTTATCTCGCCCCTTGGGCACTTTTGGGTTGTAGTGGTGAATGCATGAAGCATGATAAATTTGAACATGGAGCTGTGAGTCGGTCTAAGCCACTGACGTCATCATCACTGATTGCACCCCACGTTCACTTGTCTGAATCGGTTTTATTAAAAAATCTGATCGATGCCTTACCGCAACCCTTGTGGGTCAGCAACAAAAAACATCTGCAATATTTTAACGATGCCTTGACTGATTATCTTGGCGTGAACCTGAATGAACAGGGTCATCTGCAATGGCAGAGTTTTATTCATACCGAGGACTTGCAGCTATTTTTAGCGCAGTGGCATGCTGCGCTGGATCAGCATCAGAATTTTGAAACCCAGTGCCGGATTAAACGCAGTGATACCCATTATCGCATGTGTACCCTAGCCGTAAAATTTCATCATGAACCTGAACATTTGCTGCAATGGGCAGTTTCCCTGACCGATGTGCATGATTATTTTGAAATCCAGCAGCAACTTTCTCAGATTGTTTCAACCCAGGAAAACATGCTGGATGCCAGCGCAGACTGCATTAACATTATCAGCCCTGAAGGCGAGATTCGACATAGCAACCAGTCTGGCTGTCTGGCACAAGTAAGTGAGACCGCAGGACAAAATCAAGACCGTTCATTGTGCTGGTTAAATCGCTTAACCCCTGAAGCCCGAAAATCCGGGCAACGTGCTCTGAAACAGGCAGCCCAAGGCTTAAACAGCCGTTTCTCCAGCAAAGTTCAGATTAAAGATCAACCAATCCAATATTGGGATCATCTGCTCACCCCGATTCTGGATCAGCACAATATTACCCAAAATATTCTCTGTGTATCACGCAATATTAGTCAGCAAAAAATTGCAGAAACACGTTTAAAAGAAGTGATTAAACGGGATGAACTCACCGGCCTGTATAATCGCAGTACCTTCTATAAAACCTTTAAACAGGTACTGTTAAAGGCCAAACAACAACAGACCATAGCGGGTTTACTGCTGATCGATCTGGACTATTTCCGGCATATCAATGACACCTTGGGCCATATTGCTGGTGATCATCTGCTACATGTCTTAGGCAAACGCTTCCAGACCTGTTTCGGTACGAATACCATCATCGCCCGTTTGGGTGGCGATGAATTTGCTGTGCTGGTGAAAAATCTGGAAAGTGAAGAACAGCTGCTGGCAACGGCGCAAATGGCCTATGCCCAGCTGGATCAGCCCATCAATTATGTCGGCAATAGCATCAGCAGTGCCATGAGTATTGGCTGTGCCATCTATCCACGTGATGCCTTAAATACTTCTAATTTGCTGAAATGTGCTGATATCGCCTTAAACGACCTGAAAAATAGTGGTCGTGGTGGCATCCGCATGTTCAATCAGGAAATGTGCGGTTCACTGGAAAATATGACCAAGCAGCTGACTCTGGCACGCAAAATTATTCTCGCCGATCAGATCATTCCCTATTACCAACCTAAAGTACGTCTTTCTGATGGTGCAGTGATTGGTTTCGAAGCACTATTACGCTGGCAAGATCAGAATCAGAACATTCAGTTACCTTCCGAAATTTTTGCTGCCTTTCAGGACTATGAGCTGGCCTCACGCATCAGTGAGACCATGCAACTGAAAGTCTTTGCAGATATGAGTCGCTGGCAGGCGCAAGGTCTGGATCTGTTACCGATTTCCATCAATGCTGCACCGGTCGAATTCCTGCGCGATGACTATGCCGAAAAACTGTTGGCACGCCTGTCCAACTTTGATATTCCCGCACATAAAGTTGAACTAGAAATTACCGAGCAGAGCCTATCCGAACATGGTGCTAATTATGTGGTTCGCGCCCTGAACCTGCTGAAACAGGCCGGAATCCAGATTTCACTAGATGACTTTGGCACTGGACATTCTTCGCTGACCCGCTTGCAAGACTATCCGGTCGATTGCATCAAGATTGACCGCAACTTTGTAGAACGCATGAACAGTGACCCGTCCGCCTTGGCCATTGTCAAAGCCATTACCCAGATTGGCTCTAGTATTGCACTGGATATTCTAGTGGAAGGGATCGAGAATACAGAACAGCTGGACACCCTGATCCATTGTGACTGTCAGATTGGACAGGGATTTTATTTCTATCGTCCGATGGCCGGTGCTTCGGCCCAGGCCCTACTCCATCCAGCAGATCAATAAACGAATCACTCAGGCAGATTTAACGCACCCAGCGTACGATATAGTCTTCGATGTCATCTTCATGAATATCGGCTTCACTCAGGCAGCGCCCTGCTGCCGACTTGCGTGCCTGAATCACACTTTCCCGTGAACCGCTAATCAGATAATGCCAAGATGGCAGGCTTTTACCCTGCTCTACCCGACGATAGGCACAACTCGAAGGCAACCAGTGAATCGTTTCCAGCTTCTCTGGCGTGAGCTGAATACAGTCCGGCACATATTGCAGGCGATCCGGATAATTGGAACAACGCGCAGTGCTACAATCCAGTAATTTGCAGGCCACTTTGGTATATGCGACTTCCTGAGTATCTTCATCTTCCAGTTTAATCAGACAACATAATCCGCAACCATCACATAAGGCCTCCCACTCGACTTGCGTCAGTTTAGCAAGTGAATAGTTTTTCCAGAATTCGGGACGTAAAGTATCGCTCATGATCAGGCCGGCACATTCAAAAATCAGCTTATTATAGCAGCCCGAACCCTGCAGACCTACCGCCTCAAATTCTTATTACTATCACGTAAACTATTGTTAAATCATAGACAGTTCATCAACAAAACACTAACAGTCGCTGGAATCGTTTATTTCTATACTAAATTTGAAAATAAAAACACATGGAGAATATATATGTTTCGCTGGGCTATTATTTTTGCTGTTATTGCATTAATTGCGAGTCTACTTGGTTTCGGTGGCGTCGCAGGCTTGTCTAAGGATTTTGCGATTATCTTGTTGGTAATTGCGGTGATTCTTGCGATCGTTGGTTTTCTTTCGCGCGGCAAGGTCTAGATTTACGCTAGACCTTTTCAAAGCAAGTGTTAGCTTTCAAAAAAAACAAGAGCCTTCTGGCTCTTGTTTTTTTATGGGTATTTTAATGATCTGTTTTGATCAAAAATACTTCTTTTAAGATGAACTTAAGGCTTTAAATGACGTGGTCTAAAACCTGCCACCAGCAAGGCTGCAACATACGCTACCACACCGACAACACATAAGATCAATACTTCTACCACACGCATCCATTGTGATACATCTGCGTTATACCAACTCAGGGCATAGGCCAGAGCCGCAATCATCACCACATTGGCAAACATGAATTGCAGGAAGATTTTTTTCCAGTGTGCGCCAAAACGGAAAATATCACGCTTATGCAGATAATAATAAAGCAAACCGGCATTGACCATCGCTGAACCCGTCGATGCCAACGCAAGGGCCATATGCTCCGCTTCCCAGTCAATCAGCTTGAAGAAACCAATAAAAATCACGTTCAGAATCGCATTGGCCGCCACAGCCATCAAACCGACACGCACCGGGGTTCTGGTATCCTGCTTTGCATAAAAACCGGGAGCAAAGACTTTAATCAGCATAAAGGCAATCACACCACCGCTCATACATTGCAGCGCCAAAGCCGTCATTTGAGTATCTTCAAAGGTGAACTGGCCACGTTCAAACAGGGCTTGAATAATCGGGGTCGACAGCATAAACAGTGCAACACTGGCGGGTAGGCCTGCCATCACAATAACTTTGGCTGCCCAGTCCATCATGCCACGGAATTTTTCCGGATTTTGCTCGGTATGCCGTGCCGATAAGGACGGCAAAATCACGGTACCAATTGCAACACCGATCAGACCCAGCGGCAATTCGGTCATACGCTCGGCACTGTACAGCCAGGACACCGAACCATCCTGCATGAATGAAGCCCAAATGGTATTTAACAGCAGGTTAATTTGCGTGACAGATACACCAAATAATGCCGGCAGCATCAACTTCATGATGCGATCAACGCCTTCATGCTTGAAGTCAATTTTCGGTGGAATCAGCAGATTTTTACGCCACAATTCAGGAATTTGGATCGCCAGCTGTAAAATACCGGCAATGATCACAGCCCAGCCCAGCGCCATAATCGGCTCGGCCATATAAGGCGTAAGCCAGAGCGCCCCGGCAATCATCGCCACATTCAGCAAGACCGGCGCAAATGCCGGGGTACTAAAAGAGCCATAACTGTTCAGAATACTGCTGGCAAAAGCCGTCAGTGACATGAACAGCAAATAAGGAATGGTCAGGCGGAACATGTCGGTCGCCAGAGCGAACTTTTCAGGATCGCTATGGAAACCGGGCGCATAGATATACATAATCAATGGCGCAGCAATGATCGCGACCATGGTCAGCGTGGTCATGACCGTGGCCAGACAGCCAAACACCCGGCTAATCAGGATCTGGACTTCGGTATGCGTGCGACTGGTTTTATATTCAGTCAGTACCGGAATAAATGCCTGTGAAAATGCGCCTTCGGCAAATAAACGCCTGAAAAAGTTTGGAATACGAAATGCGACTACGAAGGTATCGAAGTCTTTACCAGCACCAAAGACATTCAGTAAAACAATATCTCGAACCAATCCCAGTACGCGTGACAACATGGTCATCGCACTGACAATGACGGTCGAACGCCAAAGCGCCATCCTCTTCACCTAATGTATAAATTTGTGGTTATTGTAATGAAACTTTTGTCAGAAGTTCATTGCTTAATTTCATCGCTCAAGCGAGCTTGAGGTATTTTTATAATGCTGTAACTGTGTACGAAAATCAGCCCAGTTAAAATATGGTCCCGGATCGGTCTTGCGGCCCGGTGCAATATCCGAATGTCCGGCAATATGCTGCTGAATCTTAGAATAATGCTGTTGCAGACAGGCCGTGACTTTTACTAATACCTGATATTGTTCAGTTTCAAAAGGCAAATCGTCACTGCCTTCCAGCTCAATCCCGATCGAATAATCATTACATTCTTTTTTGCCCAAATAGCTCGAGCGGCCGGCATGCCAGGCACGATCATTAAAATTGACAAATTGCAGCACTTCGCCAGATCGTAAAATTAGCAGATGGGTCGACACCTGCATCCCTTCAATGGTTTGAAAATAAGGATGTACGGACCAGTCCAGCTGATTCTGAAAAAACTGTTCAATATAACCACCGCCAAACTGTGAAGGTGGCAGGCTGATATTGTGAATCACCAGCAATTGAATCTCGGTCTGTTCTGGCCGCTGATTAAAATTGGGAGACGGGATTTGACGTGCACCGATTAGTTGCCCGTCCTTGACCTGAAACTCAGCTGCCTGTTGCATAAAACCGTTCTCCCCAAAAATAAAATCTGCAAGATCAGCATTGCAGCCGGCTTCATGCTAAAACTTTCAAGGAGAAATCTCAATTCATCCCAGCAAACTGGATGAAAAATCGCTCATCTTTTATGTAACGGTGCTAAGATAAGGCGCAATTTTCACGGCTTAAAAAAGATACGGAAATACTCATGCGCATATCTCAAGCTTTGCTAGACCAGTCCATTCAGATCAATATTCAACAAGCACTTTCAGAAGATATCGGTGATGGTGATATTACTGCCCTGCTGACCCCTGAAGATGAACAGGCCACTGCCACTATCATTAGCCGTGAAGACATGGTTTTGGCCGGCCAGCCTTGGGTAAATGCCTTGATTCAGGCCTATGATCCAAGTATTGAAGTGATCTGGCTGAAAAATGATGGCGATCATGTTCAAGCCAATCAAGCATTTTTAAAACTGGCCGGATCTGCACGTAGCTTACTCACCGTGGAGCGCCCTGCGCTAAACTTTGTCCAGACGCTGTCTGCGGTTGCGACTAAAACCGCCCACTATGTCAAAGAGCTGCAAGGTTTAAACACCAAATTATTAGATACTCGTAAAACGCTTCCGGGTCTGCGTATCGCACAAAAATATGCCGTGGCCATTGGCGGTGGCCAGAATCACCGTTTGGGCCTGTTTGATGCCTTCTTGATTAAAGAAAATCATATTATGGCAGCGGGTGGCATTGCGCAGGCGATTGCCAAGGCCCATCAAATTGCACCGGGTAAGCCTGTCGAAGTTGAAGTGGAAACCTGGGATGAGCTGAATCAGGCACTCGAAGCCCATGCTGATATTGTGATGCTGGATAATTTCAGTCAGCAGCAGATGATCGACGCGGTGCAACATGTGGCCGGTCGCTGCAAACTGGAAGCCTCAGGTAATATCACCATTGATAATTTACGTGAAGTCGCGAGTACCGGAGTAGATTATATTTCCATGGGCGTGCTGACCAAAGATCTCAAAGCCATTGATCTGTCGATGCGTTTCAATGCTTAAGCCTAGATGGGATAGATGACCGTAGAGGGTGCGAAGCACCCTTTTTTTATTTTTAGAAATTTTTTTTGCGTATATTTTGCTCAATTTTCTATTTTAGACCTTAATCATCATCGTCATCCCGATTACCTCGGTGATCGCGGTCATCATCGTCACCATCACGGTCGTTATATCTTCCGTTATCCTCATCACGATCCTGATTTAACACTGAACGCTCGTCATCTTCACGATTATTGCCCCAGTCACAGGCAGTTAATCCAAACACGCCCAGCAATGAAATTGCACAAAGCCACTGTTTCATGTCGCATTCCTCATTGTGTTCTCATCTGATCCAATATCGATGCAAAACCGGTTCAGATATAGCCGATTCATGTCGACTTTTTGTCAGGAAGTTTTGTAATGTAGTTTTTGAATACAGGTGCAGAGTGAAATTTCAGGCATAAAAAAACGCATCCAGAGATGCGTTTATTAACATGGGATGGATTACCAGCCTAGAGCTTCTTGCTGTTTTTTTACCAGTTCCTGAATGCCTTTCTCGGCCATTTCCAGCATGGCATTCGATTGTGCACGGGTAAATGGCTTATCTTCAGCAGTACCTTGAATTTCAATAAATTCACCAGCCTGAGTCATCACCACGTTCAAATCGGTTTGACAGTTTGAATCTTCTTCATAGCAAAGATCCAGTAATACTTCATCTTTAAAAATACCGACAGAAACCGCAGCCACCAAACCTTTTAATGGATCATGTTTGATTTTTTTTCTTTCCAGCAAGACGTTCATCGCATCAACCAAAGCCACCGCAGCACCCGTAATCGCTGCAGTACGGGTACCGCCATCAGCCTGAATCACGTCACAGTCGATAGTAATGGTATTTTCACCCAGCTTTTTCAGATCGACCATTGAGCGCAAGCTACGACCAATCAGACGCTGAATTTCCTGAGTACGGCCACTCTGTTTGCCACGTGCCGCTTCACGGTCACTACGGGTATGAGTTGAACGTGGCAACATGCCATATTCAGCCGTTACCCAGCCCTGGCCCTGACCTTTGAGGAAACGCGGTACAGAACTATCCACACTGGCAGTGCACAGTACTTTGGTATGACCAAATTCAACCAATACAGAGCCTTCCGCATAACGTGTATAGTTACGGGTAATTTTCACTTCACGTAATTGATCTAATGCTCGTTGGTCGATACGCATAATAAGTCCTGTATGGGTTCAAAATAATTGCGGCTCAGTATAGCAGAAGCCTTTGCCAAGATTAGGCAGCCGGGCGATTCATTTACAAAATCAATGCATCAGCTCGCTACGAGTTGTCGAAATTCTGCCGATCTGTGGCACTACGATTTAATTTAATTTTTGCTAGACTAAAACTCTCTATAAGGGAAGCCGGTGATAGGAAACCCATTTATGTCCTTACGTGAAGATCGCAAGCAGCAAAGTCATCAGGCGTTACTCGATGCGACACTGGCATTCAGCAGTCAGGGTCGCGCTTTCAGCACGATCAGCCTACGTGAAGTTGCGAATGCAGTCGGACTGGTGCCGACGGCATTCTATCGGCATTTTCAGGATATGAACCAGTTGGGTCTGGAATTGCTGGATCAGGTTGCGATTCATATCAAGGGCGTACTCAATCAGCTGGGACAGGCTTATTTGTATCAGCCGAATACCCGAACCCACACCGGGCTGGAACTATTTTTTCAGGCCGTCGAATACCATCCTGAACCCTGGATTTTTTTTGTGGCAGAACGTTGGGGCGGTTCGGACGTGCTCCGTGCCGGTATTGAACGGGAAATTCGTTTTCTGGCTGAAGATGTGATGCATGAACTGGCCAAGATGCAATCGACCCGACATATTCAGGCGCCACAGGACTTGCAGGCTCTGGCACAGATGCTGATTGAACTGTCCCTGAACTGGGCCATGGGCTGGATTCATCTGCAGCATCAAGCTGATCCAGAGCTGCGCCGCACACAATCCACTGCCTTTAAAACCCAAAGCATATTGCAGATGCAACTGTTGCTGCATGGCATTTTGCACTGGTACCGGAGACCTACCGAAACAGTTGAAACCGTAAGCCCTGTGCTCAATGAAGCGGTCACTCCTCCGGCCTAAATAAAAAAACCTGCATCATGATGCAGGTTTTTTTAGTGATCGTCAGTTCAGACTTATTTGGCTTTACGCTCTTTTTCGATCAGGTAATTCACCACCTGAATGACTTTGGCATCATTACCTTGCACAATATATTTACCATTCACGGTCACTGCCGGAACACCACTGAGCTGATACTGAGCAGCCAGATTTTTAGCTTGGGCAATTTTCGAAGTGATCGGGAAAGATTTATAAGTGCTGTTAAATTTCGCTTCAGAAATACCATAGCGGGTATAGAACTTGGCCAATTGCGCCTGTTCTAAAATTGGACGTTGCTTGTCATGAATATCATGGAATAATTGTAAATGTGCTTTTTGACGCACACCCAATGCTTCAGACACATAATAAGCACGCGCTGCCTGTTCCCAGAGTGGATTCATTGCAGCAGGTGTACGTACGAAACGTACATCTTTTGGTAATTTTTTCAACCAGCCCTGCATATGGGGTTCAAGCGCGAAACAGTGACCACAGCCGTACCAGAAGAATTCACGTACCTCAATTCTGCCCGGTTTTTCGACTTTGACTGGTTTTGCAACCACCTGATAGTCCTGACCTGCCACAAAATTGGCCATAGCATTGCCTGAAAAGGCCAAAACAGATGCGGCAACAGCGCCTAAAAGGAATTTTTTCATTCGGATTATCGTCCTCTAAATCATTATGCTTAGTTTATGTGTTCACTATAAATCAATTATGCCGGTTTCGTTTTCATTCTGTGAACTTTTTTGCTGCTTTTATCGCTTTTTCTGCCAGAATCGCTACACTAAACCATCGGACTGATTTTCAAGGTTTTAAATCAGTTTCTCTGGCCATTCGGCACATACATATTTTTAGCTAATCACGACTGATTGAGGTGACACCGATGTCGCAATTGAATGTTGATCCACAAGAAATTGCCAAGTTTGAAGCATTTGCAGCTATATGGTGGGATCAGCATTCCGAGTTCCGCCCCTTGCACATGATTAATCCACTGCGTTTAAACTGGATTGATGAACATGCCGGAGGCCTGAACGGCAAAAAAGTGCTGGATGTCGGCTGTGGTGGCGGTATTCTGGCCGAAAGCATGGCGCGTCGCGGTGCCGATGTGCTCGGGATTGATATGGGTGCAGCGCCTCTGAACGTAGCACGCATCCATGCCGAACAGGAAGGTGTGAACAATATTGAATATCGTCAGGTGCCGGTTGAGCAACTGGCAGAGGAACAGGCTGGCCAATATGACATCGTGACCTGCATGGAAATGCTAGAGCATGTACCAGACCCGGCATCGATTATTCAGGCCTGTCACAAGCTGGTCAAGCCAGGTGGTCATGTATTCTTCTCGACCATTAACCGCAATCCGAAGTCCTATTTATTTGCCATTATTGGGGCAGAATATGTCTTGCGCATGCTGGCCAAAGGCACCCATGATTACAGCAAATTTATCAAGCCGTCCGAACTGGCACATGACATTCGCAACTCGGGTTTAAAGCTTAAAGACATGACCGGTCTGCACTATAATCCGCTGACCAAGCGTTATTGGCTGGCACCGAATGTTGATGTGAACTATATGGTCTATACCGTGAAAGATAGCGCAGCAGAGACCACAGCATGAAAGCCGTTTTATTTGACCTCGATGGTACCCTGATTGATACCGCTGCCGATTTTATCCGGATTATCCAGCAGATGTGCCATGAAGAAGGCCGTGCACTGGTTGAACCCGAGCTGATTCGTACCCAGGTCTCCGAAGGCGCTCGCGCTATGGTGAAACTGGTTTATCCGGAACTGCAACTGGAAGATCCGGTCTTTCTGCAACACCGTCAGCGCTTTCTGGACATGTATGGCGCAGATATTGCGGTCGATACCGATCTGTTTGATGGCATGTATCCATTACTTGAACAGCTAGAGGAAAATGACATTCCTTGGGGGATTGTGACCAATAAACCGCGCTGGCTCAGTGAGGCTTTACTGCAAGCACTGAATCTGAGTGAACGCTGTGCGGTACTGGTGTGCCCTGAAGATGTCACCCGCACCAAACCTGATCCTGAACCGATGTATCTGGCAGCCAAGCAACTGAATCTTGCCGCAGAAGACTGTATCTATGTCGGAGATCATCCACGAGATATTGATGCCGGCCGTCATGCCCAGATGCCGACCATTCTGGCTGCCTATGGTTATTTGCCGTTGCAATACAAAGACGATTTAAATGCCTGGCAGGCCGACCATATCGTGCATACTGTGCCAGAATTACATCAATTGATTCAGACACTGGTACTGAAGCAGCATACTGCGGTATCTTGAACGCTTAACACTAAATAATAAGAAATGAGGAGGTAGATAATGAAATATTCAGCATATCAACCTCGCCCCGATCTGCTCAAGGATCGTATCATCCTGATCACAGGTGTGGGCGATGGCATTGGACGTGCAGCAGCAATCAGTTATGCCTTGCATGGCGCAACTGTGGTGCTGCATGGGCGTACCTTAAACAAACTCGAAGTCATTTATGATGAAATTGAAAGTTTGGGTGCGCCGCAACCTGCCATCTTGCCGCTACAACTATCAAGTGCTTCAGAACGGGATTATGAGCTTTTGCTCGATACGCTAGACCGTCAGTTTGGTCGTCTGGACGGCATTCTGCACAATGCCGGCATTTTAGGCGAACGGGTTCCCCTGGCGGATTATCCGGTCAACGTCTGGGATGATGTGATGGCGGTCAATCTGCGTGCACCCTTTGTCATGACCCAGGCCCTGCTGCCGCTGTTATCCAAATCTGAACATGCTTCAGTAGTTTTTGCCAGCTCAGGTGTAGGCCGCGAAGCCCGCGAACGCTGGGGTGCCTATTCGGTGTCTAAAATTGCCATTGAAGCGGTAAGCCAGTTATTTGCCAAAGAGCAGGTACATCCAAATATCCGTTATAACTGCATCAATCCCGGAGCAACGCGGACTGCCATGCGCGCCAAGGCCTATCCGAATGAAGATCCGAAAACCCTGCCTACCCCCGATTCAATCATGCCGGCTTATCTGTATTTGATGGGTAATGACAGCCTGCATATGAATGGCCAGAGTATTGACGCACAGGATTAAATTATTCTGTCTGTCATTCAGGGAGCAATTGCTCCCTTTTTATTTCGGTTTTAGTCGTATTCAGCGCATAAATCTTGAGTAAGTTCACCCCGCTCGCATTGAGTTTCATTAAAATAACATCATACTAAGCCCCAATATATTTCACTCGAGTGCATCATGACTGAATTAAACAATATTACGGTGACCCATTTAGACGATGGCATGGTGTCGCTGCTGATTGATCAACAGCCTATTTCAGAAAAATACGGCACCAAGTTTGAAGCCAGTATCGTGGATGACATCAAAGCACTCGAAAATGCTCAGAAACTCAAATTGTTCGAGCAATTTGTATTTTCACATCAGGATCTGAATTTTGAACATGCCTATTATTATGTGACTGGCATTGAAAAATTAGACGACTGTTATCGTCTGGCCAAGCATTTTGTTTATCGCATTAAAATTGAAGGACAACCTGAAATCGAGCATGTCATCAGCAATCAGGGTAAAGCCATGACGGCCGAAGATGTACGTGCCTTTATTCAGGCGCATGTGCAAAAATCACTCAACGATTATACTGACCTGAACTACGCTTATTAAAAGTCAGGTCATTGAATAATCTTGGGCACTTTTCGATAAAGTGCCCTTTTTTTTCTTAAAATCCTGCAAAAAATAACAATAAATCGGATTTACATATTAAATATATAAAATTATACGGTTTTCCAAATCAAACTCATTGAACTATGCTTTCTTGAACCACAGATAGATCAAATCAGGAGCGCAGCATGGCT
Source organism: Prolinoborus fasciculus (assembly GCF_056724605.1). The sequence goes on from NZ_JBWZQN010000023.1 coordinate 26,836, forward strand.
GACCAAAAACGTAAAATTGAAACGATTCACCGGATTGAACAGTTGCAGTTATCTGAAGCATTGATTGTGGCACTTGATGATGCTCTTCAAGCTGAATCGGTGGCTGAAGCAATCCAGTCCTTGCAGGGTTTGGCAGAACAATGGAATTAATCTCAAACTAAACTGGCAAAATTCTTTGCCGTTTCAGTAAATCATGAACTTTTTTCTTGCTGATTCAATGCTGTTTTTTTGAGCTAAATCATCGATTTTCGCTTGCATGTTGGCCCTTGCTTTGATGAGATAAGGACATAGCTCGATAGGCCACTTTATAGAAGTGATGCCGTCGCCTAAAGTCATGTAAAAACATGACATCATCATAATATCTCTGCATTTGTTATAAAAATTGTGCCTGTTCTTCACAGTTTCTCTGCAATTTTTCCGTACATTAGGCACTGTAGAAGATGAACAATTTAATGAGGGTTCAACATGAAAAAGGTTTTGGTGGCACTGGCAATTTCTTGCAGTACATTCATGCTGAGCAATGTCGTCATCGCTGCCCCTCATTTCAATGATGAATCCCGTATGGATTCACGTCATGGTCATGACAAGAAAAAAGCCCGTGAGTTCCGAGAGGAAGAGCAACAGGATAACCGCCGTATGCGTGAAGAACGTGGGGTGAAACGCCTGCAACAGTTACGCTGGCAGCCGGGTTATGTGATGCCACAGCATTATCGTGGCAATGGCTATAAAGTTGAATACAAAGACCATCGCCTGCCTCGACCTGACCGCAAGCAGCAATGGTATAAAGTCAATAATGACTACATTCTGGTGGATTCTGAAAACAACAGCATTATCCGCATCGTGGGTGACTAGTTCATAAGCGCATTCAAATTTAATCTTCTTTAAGGCCCAACCATGTTTGGGCTTTTCTATTTTACTGGCTGAATTTTTTTATCCGCAAATCTTGCGGCTTATCCAGCTTTTAGACTGCATGACTTATCTACTAAATTTCTTCATGAATTTAACAATTTAACTAAATTGTACTCACGCTTTCTATGTACTTGTTCGCTAATTTAGTCTTATCGAAATTAGATATACATCTTAAGGTGAGAGCCATGAAAAAAGTCTTAACTACAATCGCGTTATCTCTAAGTGCTTTGTTAGCTACTTCTGCAATGGCAGCACCACAGCATGACTCGCGTTATGACTATAATCCACATAAATCGGCACCACACTGGAATGCCAAAGATAGCAAGAAATGGAATGACGACCGTCGCTGGAATGATGACCGCCGTCATAACAACCGTATGGTCAATCCAAGCCGTGACTGGCGCGTAGGACAAACTTTACCTCGTCAATATGACAACAACCGTTTTGAAGTGAGTGATCGCGAAGCACGCCGTTTACCAAATACCGGTCGTTTCCAGCAATGGTACAAAGTCAACAATGACTACGTTCTGGTGAATGAACGTACCAACAAAATTGTACGCATCATGAACTAAGCTTTCTCCATTACTGCTCGTCTTGCAGACACCTGAAGGGGACTTCAGGTGTTTTTTTATATCTGCGCTTCCACTTGCGTTTTTTTTCATTAGAATCAAAGCTGGATCTTCAATCATTGAAATGGGCTCAGCATGACTTCAGCAGAAACGTCACAAAGCACAACCTTGCAATATGTGCACTGGTTTCGCCATTCTGCGCCTTATATCAATGCGCACCGCAACAAAACCTTTGTAATCATGTTTGATGGCGAAGCCGTCTTAAATGATAACTTTCAGCATATTATTCACGATATTGCTTTATTACATTCTTTGGGCATTCGGCTGATTCTGGTACATGGTGCACGTCCGCAAATTAACCAGAATCTGTCTCAAAGCCAGATTACGACGCCTTTTTACCAGCAGCGTCGGGTCACCACACGTGAATCTTTAAGCTGCGTGATGAATGCCGTCGGTTCGATCCGCCTGCAAATTGAAGCACTGCTGTCGATGGGACTGGCCAACTCGCCGATGTATGGCGCCCGGATTGATACCGTTTCAGGAAATTTTGTCACTGCCAAGCCGTATGGCATTCGCGACGGTATCGATTTCCAGCTGACCGGTGAAGTTCGTGCGGTCGATACTGACGCGATTCAGCGTCATCTGGATAGCCATAATATTGTGATGCTTGGCCCGACCGGTTATTCCACTACCGGAGAAGTCTTTAATCTGCTGGCTGAAGAAGTCGCGACCAAAACTGCGATTCGCCTCAAGGCAGATAAACTGATTTTTCTCGGTAAGCAGCATGGCCTGATGGACAGTAATGGCCAGCTCAAACGTGAAGTGACCCCACAACAGCTGGATGATTTTATTCCGATAGAACAAGATGCACTGGAAAGAGGACTACAATTGAAAGCTGCACAAGAAGCCTCAATGAACGGCGTACATCGGGTGCATCTGATTTCTTATGCCTATGATGGTGCCCTGCTGGAAGAACTGTTCACCCGCGATGGTTCCGGCACTCTGGTCACCGATGCACATTATGAAGAAGTGCGGATGGCCGATATTCAGGATGTAGGGGGTCTGATCGGTTTGCTGCGTCCACTGGAAGAAGAAGGCATTCTGGTCTATCGTTCGCGTGAACGTCTGGAAAATGAAATCAACCAGTTTGCCGTAATCGAACGGGACGGCATGATCCTGGCCTGTGCCGCCCTCTATCCGATTCCGACCACTGGTGATGAGTTGCGTTCTGCAGAAATTGCCTGTGTTGCGGTACATCCAAGTTATCGCAAGTCTAATCGGGGTAGCCAGATTCTGCATTATCTTGAAGAAAAAGCCAAAAGCATGCAGATTCAGCAGCTGTTTATTCTAACCACCCGCACCGCGCACTGGTTTCTGGAACAGGGCTTTGAACCGGCTTCAGTCGATGATCTGCCGGATGCCCGTCAGGCTTTTTATAATTATCAACGTAATTCAATTGTTTGCAAAAAGTCACTTTAAAGTGGCTTTTACTTTCAGTGCTTTAGCTTAATTTTAGATAAAGATATCTGGCAATCTCGATTTAAATTTTAAAATTCTATTACTCGTTTTTAGCTAAACATATCAACAGATCAGATTTAAAAAAATAACTATAAATTTCATAAGTTTGATTAATTTAAATATTAAATCTTCATTTTTATATAAATCACTTTTTCGCATAAGTTTTGCGCTTTTTTATTTATCTTTTTTCTTCATTAGAAATTCCTGAATAGTTATTTTTTTAGAAAAACAAAAACGATTAGCGTGTGTCTAAGTTTTCATTCACTAGTTTTTCACTTTCGGGAGTTTTGATTCATGCGCCAATCTCATGTTCAGTTTTTAGCAAAGACTGCAGTACTTGGTACTGCGATGGTGGGTGTCATGATGCTTTCAGGCTGCTCGAAAAAAGAAGAGACCATTACCCTGAATATCGGTTTCCAAAAATACGGCGTATTACCTATTTTAAAAGAACGCGGTACGCTGGAAACCAGCTTAAAACAGCAAGGGGTCAATGTGAAATGGGTAGAATTTCCGGCTGGCCCGCAATTGCTTGAAGGCCTGAATGTCGGCAGCATCTCTTTTGGTGAAGCCGGTGAAGCACCGCCGATTTTTGCCCAGGCGGCCAACTCAAATCTGGTCTATGTGGCCAATCAGCCGCAAGCACCTAAGGCCGAAGCCCTGATTGTACCGAAAGATTCACCAATCCAGTCTATTCAGGATCTGAAAGGCAAACGGGTAGCCCTGAACAAAGGTTCAAATGTGCATTACCTGCTGTTGAAAGTTCTGGAAGCCAACAAGCTGACACTCGGTGATATTGAAGTGATTTATCTACCACCTTCCGATGCACGTGCTGCATTTGAACGTGGTGCAGTTGATGCCTGGGTCATCTGGGATCCGTTCTTTGCAGCTGCTGAACATCAGATTGGTGCACGTGTCATTGCCAGCGGTGAAAATGTGGTGAGCAACCACCAATTCTATCTGGCAGATCGCAAGTTCGCAGAAAGCCATCCTCAGGTGGTACAGGCGGTTGTCAATGAACTAAACCTGACCACGGACTGGGTCGCAAAAAATCAGGACGCTGCCGCTCAGCTCCTGCAAAAACCGACAGGTCTAGCCGTCGATGTCTTAAAAACCTCTATTTCACGCATGGGCTTCGGTGTTAAACCCCTCACGACTGACGTGATTCAAAAACAGCAACAGGTCGCCGATGCGTTTTATGCGCAGCAGCTGATTCCACAAAAGCTGAATATTGATGCAGCAATTATTAAATAACAGCAGAATAATTCGAGAATAAAGATGAGTCATTTAAAAACAGTTTCTTATATCAGTTTAGCGTTATTGAGCTTTAGTCTGACTGGCTGTCAGAAACAGGAAGCACAGCAAAAGACTGCTGCAGACACCAAAGCAACACAACCGGTAAAAACCATTGCGATTGGCTTTCAGAAATCAGCCTTGAATCTGCTGGTGGCACGCGATGAAAAGCTATTAGAACAACAATTCCCGAATGCCAAAATTGAATGGAAAGAGTTTCCGGCAGGTCCACAAATGCTGGAAGCCTTAGCGGTCGGTGCAGTGGATTATGGCTATGTGGGAAATACTCCGCCTATTTTTGCACAGGCGGCAGACAAAGCCCTGAGCTACGTGGCCTTTGAAAAAGTGGCGGGAAATTCTTTGGCCGTGGTCGTGCCGAAAGACAGTGCCATTCAAAATATTCAACAATTGAAAGGAAAACGGATCGCGGTGCAGAAAGGTTCAAGTGCCCATGAACTTCTGGCCAAAACCCTGGAAAAAGCCGGATTAAGCTGGTCAGAGATTCAAGCCGTCTGGCTTCCCCCTGCGGATGCACGTGCTGCTTTTGACAAAAAAGCCATTGATGCCTGGACAATCTGGGATCCCTTCCTGGGTGCAGCCGAGTTCGACAGCAAGGTTAAGGTGCTGATTGAATCTAGTGACTTTCCACAAACCTACTCCTTTTATATCGGCAATCCCGAATTTATTCAGAAGCATCCGGATAGCCCCGGGAAGTTTATCCAGGCTTTAAATGCATCTGACCAGTGGATTCTTAAAAACCAGGCTGTAGCTCTAGATATTTATCAGAAAAGTACCGGTCTGAAACCGGATGTAGCGAAGATTGCATTTGAGCGTCGTCTTAAACCTTCGCCGGTACAACCATTAACGACGGAAGTGATCAAAGCTCAACAGAATATTGCCGATCTCTTCCAGCAGGTTCAACTGATTCCCAAAACCATCAGCGTCCAGCAACAGATCTGGTCGCCAGCGGCCACACATTGATGAGCAAACAAGATCATTTAATTTAAGGAATATTATATGAAAATTTTCTGGTTTATCCCCACTCATGGCGACAGTCGTTACTTAGGCACCAGCAAGGGCGCACGTGTTGTAGATCATGCCTACATGAAGCAGATTGCCGTTGCCGTGGATAATCTTGGTTATGAAGGTGTCCTGATTCCGACTGGCCGTTCTTGTGAAGATCCATGGTTAACTGCAGCCAGCCTGATTGATGCGACCAAAAAATTAAAATTCCTGGTGGCATTGCGTCCAGGCGTGACCACGCCGGCACTGGCTGCACGTATGGCCGCGACCTTTGACCGCTTGTCTAATGGCCGAGTACTGCTGAATCTGGTGACTGGCGGTGACGAGCAGGAGCTAAAAGGTGATGGCGTCTATGAAGATCACACAACCCGTTATAAAACGGCGACCGAATACACCACCATCTGGCGTGAAATTTTAAAACGCTCACATACCGGTGAAAGCTTTAGTTTCTATGGCGAACGCTTAAGTGTCGATGATGCAAAATTGCTGTATCCACCCATTCAGCAGCCGCATCCGCCTTTATGGTTTGGTGGCTCATCGGATGATGCCATTGAGCTGGCCACGGATCAGGTCGATACTTACTTGACCTGGGGCGAGCCACCGGCAGCAGTCAAAGAAAAAATTGCAGTGGTAAAAGCCAAGGCTGCAGCTAAAGGTCGTGAACTGAATTACGGGATCCGTTTACACGTGATCGTACGCGAAACCAATGAGCAGGCCTGGGCGGCGACTGAAGAACTGATTCAATATGTGGATGATGCCACTATCGCTGCAGCCCAAGCCAAGTTCAAATCCATGGACTCGGTCGGTCAGCGCCGTATGGCAGAACTGCACAATGGCGATCGCAGCAAACTCGAAGTTTCTCCAAACCTCTGGGCAGGTGTGGGTCTGGTTCGTGGTGGTGCAGGTACGGCACTGGTCGGCGATCCGGAAACTGTCGCTGCACGTATCCAGGAATATGCCGATCTGGGGATCAGCACCTTTATTTTCTCAGGCTATCCACATCTGGAAGAATCCATCCGTTTTGCAGAACTGGTATTCCCTTTACTTCCACTGGAAACCCAGCAAAAACTCACTCAACCAAACTTGACCGGTCCATTTGGTGAAATCGTGGCGAACAACTACACACCGGACGAGAACAAGCAGGCTGAGAAAATTAAGGAGTCTGCTTAATGTCAAAAGTCGTTTCAGTTGAAACCCTGACCCCAAAGCAGGTTTCACGTGGAACAATTCTGGGGCAGCATCTGCTGCCTTGGCTGGTTCCAATTTTTTTAATTGCGATCTGGCAGATTGCCTCTAGCACTGGTCTGCTGGAAAGCCGGATTTTGCCTGCACCGAGTGCTGTGGTTTTAGCCTTCTGGAATTTATTGCTCAGCGGTGAACTGTGGACGCATGTGCAAGTCAGTGCGGGGCGTGCCATCAGCGGCTTACTGGTGGGTGGTGGTTTGGGCCTATTGCTGGGCCTGTTAAATGGTTCATCCAAAACCGCCTCTACCCTGCTCGACACTACCTTGCAGATGATCCGCAATATTCCTGCACTGGCACTGATCCCCCTCGTCATCTTATGGTTCGGGATTGATGAATCCTCCAAATTGTTTCTGGTGGCGATTGGTGTATTTTTCCCAATTTATATCAATACCTATCACGGCATCCGCTCGGTCGATCCACAATTAATCGAGATGGGAAAAAGCTATGGTTTAAGCCGCTGGCAGCTTTATAGAGAAATTATTCTGCCGGGTGCGATGCCGTCGATTCTGGTCGGCCTGCGTTTTTCTCTGGGTCTGGTCTGGGTACTGTTAATCGTTGCCGAAACTATTTCTGCCCAGTCCGGTATTGGATATATGACCATGAATGCACGTGAATTTTTACAAACTGACGTGGTTCTGGTAGGTATTTTACTGTATGCCCTACTCGGCAAACTGGCCGATGTTCTGGCAGTAGCTTTAGAACGATTCCTGCTGCGCTGGCATGCCGGCTATCAAAAATAAAGAATAAATGAGGAGCATGTGATGACTGATCTCAGTTTAGGACGTCATGCCAATGACCCGAGTGCACCACTCGAACCACCTATGGCAGATATCAATCCTGCTGCAGTGCTCGGTGCCGAAATTATCATTGAACAGCTGCACAAGTTTTACGGTTCGGTCAAGGTTCTGGAGGATCTGGACCTGCATATCCAGCCGGGTGAATTTCTGGCAATTGTCGGTCGCAGTGGTTGTGGTAAGAGTACTTTATTGCGCCTGATTGCCGATCTGGAACAGCAAAGTTACGGCGAAATCAAGTTCAAATCAGCCCGAAATATTCGTGAAGGCATTACTGTCGATGATATCCGGGTGATGTTTCAGGACCCTCGCCTGCTGCCTTGGCGCAGCATCGAACAGAATGTGCAACTCGGTTTACCAAAGGCGCAGCATGCCAAAGCCTCTCAAATGCTGGAAAAAGTTGGCCTCAAAGAAAAAGCCGGACTGTGGCCTTCACAACTTTCCGGAGGACAGCGGCAACGTACCGCCTTGGCGCGAGCGTTGTCGCATCAACCTCGTATTCTGCTGCTTGATGAACCGCTCGGCGCCCTGGATGCCCTGACACGTCTGGAAATGCAAAACCTGATTGAGCGTCTCTGGACCGAGCAAGGCTTTACCGCCATTCTGGTCACACATGATGTCAGTGAAGCCGTACAACTGGCAGACCGGATTATCTTGCTGGACAAAGGCCATATTGCCAAAGAATTTCGGGTCGACTTACCTCGTCCCCGGCAAAAAAGTGTGACATTTGCAGAACTGGAACAGCAGGTCTTGCAGGCAGTTTTAGCGACCTGAATACTCAATCAAACCCAAAATCGAGCATGGTTTTGGGTCTTATTCTTATAAAAAATACTTTTATCTCAATAAGAGGACATTTTTATCAGATTCATTTCAGCATGATTCCTCTCTTCCATTGATGAAGAAAAAAGATGAATAAATGAAGTATTTTCAGAAACTTGAATTTTTCTCCCGGTGTAGATGCATTTAGCCTGTTTTAAATATTGATCTAGAGAATAAATCATCATTATTCAAAAAATTAGCCTGTGACTGTGTGCACAAATCTGATGATTTGCCGTACAATTGAGGATTCCCTTTTTCATTGTTTTTTATATTTGCTAATGGAACAAAAAAAGAGTACTCAAAAACGCAATCAGCTGCTAAATGCTGCACTAGACGTATTTTCCCTATATGGTTTTAATGGGGCAAGTCTGGATGAAATCGCACAAATTGCAGAAATGCATAAGTCGAATATTTTCTATTATTATGAAAATAAAGAAGCCCTGTATGTCGAGGTATTAACCACTGTTTTACAAAAATGGCTGGCGCCTTTACAAACCCTTGAAGCTGAACTTGAACCTGAAGAAGCGATCACCAATTATTTGATGCAAAAAATTGAAGTATCGCGTACCCAGCCTAAAGCATCCCGTTTATTTGCTTTAGAGGTGATTCAAGGTGCACCGCATATTCTGGAAATTTTAAAAGGTCCGCTGAAAAAACTGGTCAAGCGTAAAGCCAAAGTGATTTCCAACTGGCAGGAGCAAGGCAAGATTTCTGCAGATATTGATCCTGAGTTACTGATTCTGAATATTTGGGCGATTACCCAGAACTATGCAGACTTTGCGACCCAAATGGAAATGGTCACGGGTAAAACCTTGCGTAACCGCAGCATGCAGCAACGTATTATCCAGCATACGGTACACATGATGTTATACGGCGTGATTCCACGTACGGATAAATAAGCAACTGCTTCTGATTGGCACACGACCATAGCTGCTATGGTCGCCAAGCAAACTTAACCTTCCCGTTTATTTTACCATTTGATATAAATCCAATAATTTTTTCGCACCCAATAACAGATTTTCTTCCCAATCCAGATGCGCAGTCTCATTGGCTCCATCACTAATGTATTTCACTGAAATCAGCCGAACGCCCAGCTTTTTACAGACTTTGGCCAAGGCATAGCCTTCCATATCGACCAGATTACACGCCACTTTTGAAATACCGGTTTCAAAGCTGTCGCCTGTGCCACAAATCCCTTTCGGCAAATGGTCAAAGAAAGACTCCAGCTCAATCGCACCCGGGAAATGCTGATCCATCGGGGTCATGCCGACCTCAAAGCCAAGGGGTGAAACATCCATATCACGCTGTACAAATTGCGTGACTTCGACCAGTTCATGCGCATTGAAATGCGAACTCCCCGCGCTTCCCAAATTTAGCAAGGTACTGCAACCAGTGTTCTGAATCACCTCAAAAGCTTTAAAGGCCGCGTTTACTTTACCAATCCCGCTGTAATTTACCTGAATGCCTTCTGCTTCAAACAAGCCTTTGGATTCATTGGGTAGAGCCATGATGAGCGCAAGATCGGACATTCGAAATACCTGATATCAAAAAACCCTGACATTAGAAAACAAAACCGGCTGAATGAAAAGCACCAGTGCTCTGATCAGACATGCTCAGTGTGTCGAAAAACCAGTCGGCTCAATTCTAGGAAGATGAATTTTCAAGAAAAATATTGCATAAAAACACAACAGCAAGACGAAAGCGCGAGATTATGGCAATATATAGCCTCTCGATATTTCTAAGCACTTGATTTGCCCATGCAGCTGCTCCGTCTAAATGCTTTAGCCTCTCATTCTGAATTACCCAAAACTGCCGTGACCATCGGTAATTTTGACGGCGTGCATTTAGGCCATCAGGCGATGATCCGTCAGCTGCAACAGGTGGCCAAAGCACAGGGTTTAAAATCTGTAGTGATGATTTTCGAGCCGCAACCGCTTGAATACTTTCAGGGTTATGATGCCCCACCGCGTATTTCATCGTTGCGTGAAAAAGTTGAATACCTGACTGAGCTGGGTGTGGACTATATCGCGGTGGCGAAATTTGACCATACTTTCCGCAGCCTGACTGCAGAAGCTTTTGCTGACATTTTAAAAGAAAAACTGAATGCTCGGCATCTGGTCTTAGGCGATGATTTTCACTTTGGTAAAAACCGTCAGGGCAATAGCGAATTCCTGCGCAATTACGGCTTTGAAGTGACCAATTTAAATACCATTGCTTTGGATGGTGAACGGGTCAGTTCCACCCGGATTCGCCAGACCTTGCAAGCCGGTGATTTAGCCTTGGCCGCACAATTGTTGGGTCGTCCCTATAGCATTACCGGGCGGGTGCAATATGGTGATCAGATTGGTCGAACCATTGATTTCCCCACTATTAATGTACGGCTCAACCGTCATAAGCCCTGCCTGAAAGGGATTTATGGGGTTGAAGTTATTTGCGAAACCTTATCCTTAAAAGACAAAGTAAAAGCCGACTCTGCAGCGCAAACAGGTATCGCGGGTTATGACCCAACTGCCCTGTTTGGGGCAGGTCATGTCGGCACACGTCCTGCCATTAAACAAGCACATCCAGAGTGGCGATTAGAAGTACATTTTCCAGATGTTTCTGCTAATCTGTATGGCCTGTTGATGCGGGTGACGTTCTTAAACTATTTACATGGCGAAAAGGACTATCCTTCGCTTGAAGCGCTAAAAGCCGGAATTGATGATGATGTCGAGAAACTGCTTGAGTTTCGTCGAAATCACCCCACATTTCCCTTTTAATATCCCATATTTTTATTGTAAAACGTGTCAGTGACATAACTGATTAGATTGGAAGACGACTTGCATGAGCGATAAGCAAACTCCTGAAAATGCAGTGGACTATAAAGCCACGCTAAACCTCCCAGGTACTGACTTTGCAATGAAAGCAAATTTGGCAGTACGTGAAGCGAAATGGTTAGAAGAGTGGTATGCCGACAACATTTATCAGCAGATTCGTGAATCGCGTATTGGCAAGAAAAAATACGTGCTTCACGATGGCCCTCCTTATGCCAATGGTCAAATCCATTTGGGTCATGCAGTCAATAAAGTACTCAAAGACATCATTATCAAAAGCCGTGTCATGGATGGTTTTGACGCGCCATACGTGCCAGGTTGGGACTGTCATGGTCTGCCAATCGAATTAAAAGTCGAAGAAAAAGTCGGCAAAGTCGGCGTAAAAGTAGATGCGTCTACGTTCCGTAAAGCGTGCCGTGAATATGCGTATACTCAAGTTGAGCTTCAAAAGAAAGACTTCGTACGTATGGGTGTGTTCGGTGATTGGGACAATCCTTACCTAACCATGAACTTCAAACAAGAAGCCGACATCGTACGTTCATTGGGTGCAATCGCGAAAGCCGGCCACATTGAGCCAGGTCTGAAACCGGTGAACTGGTGTCTGGACTGTGGTTCATCATTGGCTGAAGCTGAAGTTGAATATGAAGATAAAAAATCGGATGCAATTGACGTCGGTTTTACCGTTGTTGATTTAGCTGATTTGTCTGCTCGTTTAGGTGTAGACGTTGCCGATCGTACCGACATCGTAATCTGGACCACGACACCTTGGACCATGCCTGCTAACCAGGCGGTTGCATTGCATGCGGAGCTTGAGTATCAACTCGTTAAAGCAACAGCCGAAGATAAAGCTGCACAAAACTTCATTTTGGCGAAATCATTGGTTGAGTCTGCGACTCAGCGTTATGGCTTTACTGCATTTGAAGTGCTTGCTGAATTCACAGGTGCAAAACTTGAAAAATTAATCCTACAACATCCTTTAATCGCTGAACGCCAAGTGCCAGTGATCTTGGGTGAACATGTCACTGATGCTAGTGGTACAGGTGCAGTACATACCGCACCGGGCCACGGTGTGGACGACTATAAAGTTGGTTTACAGTACAACTTAAAAGTGGAAAACCCAGTCGGCGGTAATGGTGTGTATTTACCAACATCACCAATCTTCCCGGGTGAGCACATCTACAAAGCCAATCCAAAAATTATTGCGGCATTGACTGAAGCAACCAAGCTTTGGGCACATGTGGTGATCAAGCATAGCTACCCACATTGCTGGCGCCATAAAACGCCGATTATCTTCCGTGCGACCCCACAATGGTTCATCAGCATGGATGCCAAAGGTCTGCGTCAAAATGCGTTAAACGCGATTGAAAACGATATCAGCTTTGTACCGGACTGGGGTAAAAACCGGATTCAGGCGATGATTGAAGGTCGTCCAGATTGGTGTATTTCACGTCAACGTACTTGGGGCGTGCCAATTCCGTTCTTCGTACATAAAGACACCAATGAATTGCATCCGCGTACGCCTGAACTGATCGAAGAAGTCGCGAAACTGATCGAGCAAGAAGGTATTGATGGCTGGTACAACCGTAATGCATCTGAGTTCATCGGTGCGGATGCTGAGCAATACAATGCAGTACGTGACACGCTAGACGTTTGGTTCGACTCAGGTACAACGCACTATGCCGTACTACGTGAACGTGAAGAATTGACTGATCCTGCTGATTTGTACCTTGAAGGTTCAGACCAGCACCGTGGCTGGTTCCAGTCGTCGTTATTGACCTCGATTGCGATTAACGAACGTGCGCCATATAAAGGTCTATTGACCCACGGTTTCGTGGTCGATGAAAAAGGCCGCAAGATGTCCAAGTCGATCGGTAACGTGATCACGCCGCAAGACATCATTAAAGATATGGGTGCAGATGGCTTACGCTTCTGGATCGCATCGGCAGATTACCGTTATGAAATGACCGCAGGTAAAGAAATCTTTAGCCGTGCCTCTGATGGTTACCGTCGTATCCGTAACACGCTTCGTTTCTTGTTGGCGAACCTGAATGGCTTCAAACCTTCGACAGATGCCCTGCCTGTGGATCAATTGATCGCGCTTGATCAATACATCTTGCAACGTGCATCTGAAGTGCAAGAAACCATTAAGAAAGCATACGAAGATATGAACTTTCATATCGTCACCACTGCTTTAACGAATTTCTGTATCAACGACTTAGGTGGTTTCTACTTAGACATCATCAAAGACCGTCAATACACCACCAAAGCGGATTCACAAGCACGTCACTCTGCACAAACTGCGTTGTATCACTTGGTACAAGCATTCGTGCGTTGGATGTCACCAATCTTGAGCTTCACTGCACAAGAAGCTTGGCCGTTAATCCCTGAGCAATCAGAGAAATACGTGTTCACGGCTGAATGGTATGATATTCCTGTGGCTTCAACTGCAAATGTAGTATCTGAAGCTGAATGGCAAACGCTCATTGCTGTGAAATCTGCAGTAAACAAATTCATTGAAACTGCACGTACAGCAAAAACTGTCGGTTCTAACTTGTCTGCCAAAGTTGAACTTTGGGCAAATGCTGAATTAAAAGCAGTGCTAGATAAGTTAAGTGATGAGCTTCGTTTCGTCCTGATTACGTCACAAGTGATCGTGAATGAATTTGATGCAGCACAAGGTGAAGCCTCTGATCTTGAAGGCTTGAATGTGAAAGTTTCAGCAGCTGATGGCGAAAAATGCGTACGTTGCTGGCATGTATTACCAGATGTAAATACACATTCTGCACATCCTGGTCTATGCGGTCGTTGTATTATAAACCTTCCTACAGGCCAAGGCGAAGAGAGAAAATATGCCTAATACCCACAGCAAAAAGGGCTTATTCCAGTTCTATCCACATAATTTATGGTGGGTTGGGCTGGCCATTCTGGCGATCATTCTGGATCAATGGACCAAATGGATTGCAGTGACAAATCTGAACTATGCAGATCCTGTTCCTGTGCTGCCCTTTTTAAATTGGACACTGCTACATAACTATGGCGCTGCCTTTAGTTTTCTGTCCGATGCTGGTGGTTGGCAACGCTATTTCTTTACTTCACTGGCAGGTTTAGTGTCTGTAATCTTCGTGTTTTGGCTGATGCGTATGCCAAAAGACATGAAAATTTTACCGCTGGCAATTGCCCTGATTCTGGGTGGTGCCATCGGTAATTTAATCGACCGGGTCAGCCTCGGCTATGTAGTCGATTTTATTCATGTGTATTACCAGAACAGCCACTTTCCTGCTTTCAATATCGCAGACAGTGCCATTACTGTAGGCACTATTCTGATGCTGATTGATACCTTTTTCTTAGAAAAACATCGAATTCAACGGGCGCAAGCACAACATGACTGATTTTATTCATCCTAACGAAGAAACCCGGGTTGCAGACGGTTCTAAAGTCGAGCTGCACTTTTCTGTCGCAATCGAAAATGGCGTGGAAATTGACAATACCCGTAGCCGTGAAGAACCGGTCAGCCTGGTGATTGGCGATGGCAACCTACTGCCTGGTTTTGAAAAAGCACTGATTGGCTTACGTGCCGGTGACCGTCGCACGGTCAGCCTGCCACCAGAAGATGCTTTTGGGCCATGGAATCCAGAAAACATCCAGAAATTTGACACGGTAAAATTTGGAGAACGTCCGATCGAAGGTCACATGATCGAGTTTGAAGACAAAGCCAAAGCGACCTTGTATGGCGTGGTGAGATCGGTGAATGATGACATCACTGAAGTGGACTTTAACCATCCATTGGCAGGCAAAAACATCACTTTTGAAGTGGAAATCTTTAAAGTGACACCTGCGGGTCAGCAAGGTATTAAACTGATGTAAAACATCAGCTAATTGACTGATTTTGAAAAAGCTCCTTCGGGAGCTTTTTTATTTTCCGGATACAAATCATCTCTAGTCACCTCTCTGAAATCTGATTAATTTAATTTGATGATCAGACCCGAAGAAAGGATGAAACATGAAAATTTATATTGTGGTTGGAAG
The DNA here is from genome assembly GCF_056724605.1 of Prolinoborus fasciculus. Next base: position 41,842 of record NZ_JBWZQN010000023.1, read on the forward strand.
TGTGCGTGAGGGACGTACCGCGATTAAAGTGGCACACTGGGTACTGCAGGAAATTAAAAGTTATGCCTTTAGCACTTTAGAAACTGAAATTGTCGATCTAAAAGAATGGGATCTTCCGCTATTTTCTGGGGCTCATCCGCCATTGACCGGAATTTATGATCAACCCAAACAGCAAGACTGGGCCGACAAGATTGCGCTTGGCGATGCCTTTATTTTTGTCACGCCTGAATACAATCATGGCTATAGCCCTGCCCTGAAAAATGCCTTGGATTATCTCGGCAAGGAATGGCAAGGCAAACCGGCAGCTTATATTGGTTATGGTGCGACCAACGGCTCACGTTCAATTGACCAGATTCGTCAAGTCGGCACTCAACTTGGACTGGTGGATACCAATGCCGTGATTGAAATCCGGGACATCTTTGCGCGCAATAAAGATTATTCCTTCCAAGGCAATGAATTTGATAATAAAAACTTAAAAGCTGTGGTAGATAGACTGATTCAATATGTCAGTGCTTAATGTGGACGACAGTCCTGTACGTTTTAGCCTACATGCAGCGCAGAGTTTAGCCGCTATGCGGTCGTTTTATGCGAGGCTATAGTGAGTACATAGACAGACAGGAAGTCTGCAAAGCGATACGACAACAATAAAAAGCGCCAATCAACAGGACGTTGACAGATTAGACAGGAGTCAGATCTGAGAAGCAAATCCAGAAAAGTCTCGACAGGATGTTGAGGCTTTTTTGTTTTTAAACTTTAGATGTAACGTGAATACTAATCGGGATACATCAGACATCAACCTTAAACCCGAGATCAACATCACAGGCCGCTTGTCCTCCCCGTATCCCCCAATTTTCCAATGCACTTTCTCTCAGATGAATCAGAATATGATCTGCGGGAATACCGATTTCCCCGAGACTTTTGACCATCTGCTGATACAAATTGCACTTGATCTCCAGACTGCGGCCAGCAAAACAGTCAATACTGATCAAGGTGAAATATTCAGGTTTAGCTAAATGGCTCATATACTGAAAACGATGCGCTTCATGCACGACCAGACGAATATTACGATCATATTCAGGCAGCTGAAAGGCGGTTTGTACACAATGAAATACGTTGTTGAGCAATTGTTTCTCAACTGCTTGAGGATATTGTTGCCGAACTTCAATTTGAATCGTAGGCATAGGAGTTTCCTTTTTATTATTTTAGCGACGTTTTATTTAAATCAGTTGATGTATATCAAAAGAGTATTCTCTCGCTAAAATGCAGCAAAATCATCACCGCAGTTTATGATTTGGTCAAAAGATCATATTGAAACAGTATTTTTGAATTTATCTTTTTAAAATTCGGCTGTCGGCTTTGACCTACAATCTATGCAGCTAAACTGCCCTATTGCGCTGCGTCGCTTCAGGCTATATTCAGATCATACCAAGACAGGAAGTCTTGTAAGAAAAATAAAAAAAATCACGTAGCAGGATGCTGATCGGTATAACAGACATTATACCTTTAACAGAATATGAAAAGGCCTTCACAGGATGTAGAGGCCTTTTTCTTTCATGTCAGCATCAGCTTAAAAATCCTTTTATCCAGATGGTTAGCTTATTCAATACTTCATATTTAGATAAGCAACCTAAAAGCAGATGATTAAGGTGCTGTCATTTTTAACAAACCTGCTCGCGGACCATCTTGAATCACCCACAGTGAACCATCCTGTGCCTGAGCAACCCCGCGAATCCGCTCTTTCATATCCAGACGTTGAACTTCTTTCACTGGAACCTGGGTGGTATCCACAATCACAATCGCCTTAGAAGACAGACCGGTAGCAATCGCTTTATTTTTCCATTTCGGAAAGACATTAGCAGTATAAAATATTAAATCTGAAGGAGAAATTACCGGAGTCCAATTCAGTGCCGGGGCCTCAAATTCAGGTCGGGTACTGTGGTCAGGAATCGGCTTACCGTCATAATGATCGCCATTGGATACCAGTGGATAACCATAATTTTTAGCTTTGACAATCTTGTTCAGTTCATCGCCGCCTTTCGGTCCCATTTCGATCACCCAAAGCTGCCCTTTCGGATCAAAAGCCATGCCTAGAGGATTACGGTGTCCAAGACTCCAGACCTGCTGGGCAATTTTACCCTGAGTCATAAACGGATTATCGGCAGGGATTGAGCCATCATCATTCAGGCGAATAATCTTACCGGCATTAGATTGCATGTCCTGTGCAGGGTTGAATTGCTGACGTTCTCCTGAACTGATCCATAACTTACCATCCGACCCGAATACAATCCGATGGGCATAATGTCCCTGGCCTGAAAATTTCGGCACTTGCGTCCAGATCCGTTCAATCTGTTTCAGTTGGGGGGTAGACTGGCTCAAATCAAGTTTGCCACGAACGACCACAGCACCATATCCACCTTGACCCTTTTCAGCATAACTCAGATATACCCATCGATTCTTTGCAAAATCTGGATGTAAAGCAACTTCACCTAAGCCGCCTTGGCCCCCATACGCAACCTGGGGTATACCTTTCACCTCGATTTTTTTCTTGGTTTTTGGATCAAAGAGCTGCAATTTTCCTTTGCGCTCAGTAATCAATAGTCGGCCATCATTTAAAGTAGTAATCGCCCACGGCTCATTAAATTGAGCCACCTGTTCAACCTTATATTTTTGCATGCTTAAAGAGACTGCATCCGATTTGGCAGCTGATGTAGATGCGTCTTGAATACTTCTAGAAGATGAATTCTCTGCATGACAGGCAGTAAATGCTAAAGCACAACAACTGAGTAGAATTTTTATTTTAAATTGCGACAACATCCTCTTCTCCATACTGATTTATTGTTCAAATTAACATCAAGATACAGAGTTTCTGGTCTAAATTCAGCATAGAAAAGTAAATAGATATATTTTAAAAATTATAAATATAATTTCTCTTAATAAAGAATTAGTGTCTAAGCTTTCGACTAAATCCCGCGCATAAAAAAACACCCCCAACCGTTTGGTTGGGGGTGTTTAGGAATAATGAGCTGGCGATGACTTACTCTCACATGGGTAACCCCACACTACCATCAGCGCTAAGAGGTTTCACTTCTGAGTTCGGGAAGGGATCAGGTGGTTCACTCTTGCTATGGTCGCCAGCACAA
>NZ_JBWZQN010000024.1:0-43875 GCF_056724605.1 Prolinoborus fasciculus
GTCGCTCTGGAATACCCTAATGTTGCGACAAAGGCTTTTAAAGTCGTGTTGTTGCGTCGAATTGTGGTGAAATCCACCTGCATTTGTTGGCCAGGTTGGGTTTCAAAACGAATGATCGGTTCCGGTTGAGCAACTGGTTTTAATGTTGCAAGATATTCCCTCAAGATCCTGATCTTTCCTGGATATCCCAACCTTAAAATTTCCTGGTAGAGCACAACAGCAGGAATCCATTCAGGATGAGCTGCGTTTACACGTTGGAGTAAATAGGGTTTATATGGGTCAAGGATACTTATTCTAGGCTGTATACGCTGATACTGAGGTGTGGTGTTTTGCCGTAAATATTTACGCACAGTATTTCTGGACACCCCCAGTTCACGAGTAATGGCTTTAATAGATTTACCTTGTTGATGAAGTATTTGGATTGTCACTGCTTGCTCCAAAGTTAACATATTGAGCAGTCCAAAATGACCGCTATATTAACCAAGGGGGTCAGTTTTTAAATGCCATTAGGGGGTCATTTTTACACTGCCGCTAACAATAGTAGAGATTAAGAAGTTTTTAGCAAATCATAAAAAGACTACCTTAAATGATGTAGCTTCTATTACCTTAATTAATCCTTCAACCTTTAAGCGTATTCCTTTAGCTTCAGAAAAAGTAGCTGCTGGTTTCCCCTCTCCCGCACAAGATTACATTGATAAAACTTTAGATATGAATGAACATCTTGTGAAAAATGAAGCTGCAACATTTGTTGTCAAGGTAGCTTCTCTTTCCATGCGTGACGCAGGCATTGAAATTGATGACGAGCTTTTAGTGGATCGAAGTCTTGAAGCTAAACACGAAGATATTGTTATTGCCTTAATTGACAATGAGTTCACCGTTAAGCGATTAATGGTTGAAGGTGATAAGTGTTGGCTTAAAGCTGAAAATCCAGATTATGACGATATTCACCTTAATGATTGCCAAGAATTATTAATATGGGGTGTAGTGACCTTTGTCATTAAGCCATTTAGGAAACATAAATAATCTAATCCTATTGGTCTAATCTACATGGAAAATGAAAATAAGATCTTTGCTTTGGTAGACATTAATAACTGTTATGTAAGTTGTGAACGTGTTTTTAATCCAAGCCTGAATAATAAGCCAGTAATCGTATTATCTAATAATGACGGTTGTGCTGTAGCTCGTTCACAAGAAGCTAAAGACTTAGGCATAAAGATGGGTGTACCTCTTTTTCAACTCAAGGATCTTGTAGAGCAGCACAACATTACAGTCCTTTCGAGTAATTATGCTCTATATGCGGAAATGTCCCGTAGATTTATAAAAGTCCTAGCTGAATTTGTTACACCTCAAGAACAAGAAATTTATTCGATTGATGAATGCTTTTTAGATCTAACTGCTTATGCTTCAAATTATGATCTAACTGCTTATGCTCATTTAATTCTGGATCGGCTCACACGTTGGCTAGGTTTGCCGGCCTGTATTGGAATTGGTCGGACTAAAACAGAAGCAAAAATGGCTAATCATATTGCTAAAAAGAATAGTTATTTAAAAGGTGTATGTAGCCTTGTTTCAATGGACTATTGTTCGATTGAGAGCTTATATCAGTCTATAGAAGTTAGTGAAGTATGGGGTATTGGTAGAAATCATACTAAAAAGCTGAATAGCCTAAGCATTAATACTGTTCTCGATTTTGTCTGCGCTTCCCCCTTAATGATTAGAGATCAATTCTCTGTAGTCATGCACAGAACATTATTAGAATTACAGGGAATTTCTTGCATTGAAATTGAGCAAAGTCCTAAAGCAAAAAAACAAATAATAGCAAGCCGTTCCTTTGGCCAGAAAGTTTATAGCTGTGAGGATCTTAAAGAAGCGATTACGCTTTATGTTCAAGATGCCGTAAGCCGTTTAAGAAGTGAAAATTTACTATGTGGCTGTATTATTAGTTTTGTTCAATCTAATCCATTTGATAATTCTGAGCCTTTTTATACTAAATCTTTGTCTTACGCTTTACCCGATCCATCAGACAATAGTTTATTACTTTCTAAAATTGCTACCTCAATAGTTGATCAGCTATACCAGAAGAATATTGGATTTAAAAAATGTGGAGTTATCCTCACTTGTCTTGAACCTAAAGCTACTCATATTTATGACCTATTCACGGACATGAACAAGATAGAATCAAGTAATAAACTTATGGATTCACTCGATGATATACAGAATAAATTTGGCAAGAGAAAAATAGGATTAGGTGCCAGTATGCTACCTGATAGAAATTGGAATATGTCACGTAATAAGCTGTCTCCCAATTACTTTAAATGGGATCAACTTATGAGTGTTAAATAATTAGTCATGACTAAGACAATTTTTTTTCATGTGACTTGCCACCTGGCTAAAAGGAATAACAGGAATTGAAATTAAAATATGCAGCGTTTATAGCTCTTTTAATAGTAGTGTCTGTTATGGCCTTTAAACAGGTTTATAACCCTTACTTTGATCAAGATGAAGAGGTAAAGACATTTAGCTTTAATGGAAAAAAATTAACGGCTCTATACCTATATAGGGAACATGATCAAGAAATAGGTTTTAAAGAAAATCCTTTATTAAAGCCTTTAGTTTTTACGTGGAAAAAGCCGATTTATACCTGTTTTAATATGGTCAATGTACCTTATGACTTAGAGATATTTTTCTTTAATGCAGATAAAAAAATTATTGGGTCGGCTGTAATGGAAAAATTTTCCCAAAAGCAGTACTGCCCCAAAGAAAAGATTCAATTTGCATTAGAAAGAATAAAAACTTAGCTTTTTCAATCTAGTATTTAGTATCTTTAAAATTTTTTGAATAGTAACTATATGGATAAAGAGTATAAAATATGTCTTTAATGTCGATACTGAAATCTTCAGATCCTAAGTGCAAAGAAGTAAAAGAAATTATAAAAAGTGTCGCACCCCAAAAAAAAGATTTCAAAACTTACAGTGGTATTCCTCCTTTTACTAATTATGAAGTTATGAGTGAACATAAATTAACGAGTAGTTATGATTCAGGCTTGGTTGGTACAGCATTTGACTACTTATCTAAAATAATTTGTGCGTACTACACGAATACTGAATTGAGTGCTAAGGAATTTGAGCAACCTAAAATTATCAGCTTTCTAGAGGAAACTAAAAACAAAAGCATTTTGGTATTGTATAAAAAAATTCAAAATCACATAGATTTTCTACTGGCTAATAAATCTGAACCGTACCGGGTTTGTCGGAGAGTCAATATTCTGAGAGACTATCCCGATGACAAAATTAAAATATACCCCTGAAATCAGAGAAAGAGCGGTTCAATTATTGATTGAATCTGAAAAAGATTATCCATCGAATTGGGCTGCGATCACCGCTATTGCTCCTAAAATCGGTTGTACTCCTGAAACACTACGTGTTTGGTATCAAAAATATTTAGATAAACAAAATCCAGTTAAAGTACAGCAGCTTTCAGACCAAGAACGTATCAAACAACTCGAACGCGAAAATAAAGAACTGCAACGCGCCAATGAGATTCTACGTAAAGCAGCCGCTTTTTTCGCCCAGGCGGAGCTCGACCGCCCACACAAATAATGGTGGATTTTATCCATAATAATAAAGAGCTGTACGGAGTCGAGGCGATTTGTAGAATTTTACCGATCGCACCCTCAACCTATTACCGGACTCTAGATCTCTGCGAAAACCCAGAACATCGAGCAAAGCGAGATCTACATGACTTGCATCATGCTGAACAAATTAAACGAATTTGGAAGGAAAGTTCAGGTCGATATGGTGTACGTAAAGTTTGGCAAAAACTGAAACGTGAAGGCTATATTATTGCACGCTGTACAGTTGCTCGATTGATGCAAAAGCTAGGTATACAAGGTGTTTGGCGAGGTAAGAATAAACAAACTACCCATAGCCGAGATGATCAAAAACGAGCAGATGACTTGGTGAAACGCAATTTTAGTGCTGATCACCCTGACCAGCTGTGGGTCGCTGACTTTACGTATATTCAAACAAATTCAGGCTGGGTCTATACCGCCTTTATTATTGATGTGTTCTCGCGAGCAATTGTTGGATGGAAAGTATCAACACGGATGAATACAGACATGGTGCTCGATGCACTGGAGCAAGCATTGCATGATCGAGGCATGCCAAAGAACGTGATTCATCATAGTGACAGAGGTGTGCAATATCTTTCCATTCGTTATACCAATCGTTTAGAAGCAGCAAATTTACGAGCATCAGTCGGTACGACCGGTGATTCATACGATAATGCTTTGGCTGAAACAGTGAATGGCTTATACAAAACAGAGGTGATTGAATATTTAAAAGCAGATTGGCAAGGTTTAGCGGATGTACAACTTGCGACATTAAATTGGGTAGATTGGTTCAATAAAGAGCGTGTACATAGTGCACTAGGTTATGTGCCACCTTTTGATTTTGAAGCAATGTACTATGATAAAATTAATCCGTTAGGTCAGGTGGCCTAACTTAAATAAAAAAGTCTCCGACAAACCCGGTACGGTTCAATCAAACAATTTAGAACTAAATGAAGAATTTATTGGTGGAATTATTCTTTTGGCTAAATTAGAAAATCTATGGCGATCTGGATTTCTACCAGTAGCAACAAAGAAAGACATACTAAAACCAACGGAGAAAGTGGTTTACGAAGATATATCTTCCCTAGTCAAAAATTTTGATAATGTATTCATTAAGAATGGTCTTATTAAGCCTGATAGTCTGATCACATACAATCCCAGATATTCTGCAAATATCCGTGTTGCACTAGGTGGGATAGATGCAGATATTTGTATTGATGAAACACTATATGACTATAAAAGTACAAAAAATCATGTATTTATGATTAAAGACAGTATGCAGATCACATCGTATTACTTATTCTATTTAATGGATCGAATTATGTCGTCAACAGTGCAGATGCAACGACACAGAATAGAACGAATTGCATTATATAAAGCTAGGTTTGGCCAAATTGAATATTTTGATGTTAAGCATATACCTGAAAAAGATTTAAAATATGCAATTTCTGAACTTAATAGGATGTTTAAATTAGGTATGCCCACTCAGAAAATTAAGGATTTTTAAAGGGCACTAAAGCACAGTATTGCGCCTTATCCTTCCCTTATATTATTAACGGTCTTGCTCTTTCCCCTTGTTCTTTCCGTGTTGAAGATCTAGCTTATTAGGTTGAATCTGTGGCTGTGGCATTGGTTTTTTAACTTCTACCTTTTTCCGTAAATAGTCCACTAGATCAACTGCTAGTTTTCTATCTTGCGGATCTGGTGACTGTGATAGAGCTTTAGTAATTTCCTTGTAATGCGTCAATGCTTCTTTTTCTTGCTGTTTAGCTTTCTGGACACGTTCTGGACTGGCCTTATTTTTACCATATCGCTTAAACGATTTGCCCTGCTCTTTCATTTGTTTAACTGACTGCTTATCACTTCTATTTTTTTGAAGCCTAGCTATACGTTTTGTCGCATTCGCTTCAATCCCTCTGGATCTTAATTTTTCAGCAAAACTTTCTCGCCATTCCTGAAGGTCAGCCTTCCTAATATTTAACCGATCACCTTTTTCAGAAACAGCTTTAACAACAACATGCACATGCGGGTTTTCACTTGGATCTTTTGAAGGGTCATTGGTAAAGGTATGCTGCACCATCATATATTTATGGTCTTTAAAATGTTCCTCTGCAAATTCTTTTGCAGCATCATAAACGCCTTTTTCATCCGTACCTTTCGGCATAGATAATACAATATTAAAAGCCTGCTTATATTTAGATTCTTCATCAGAAATAGGGGTACCTGACATTTGCCAATCTTCAGCAGTATCTTCTATATCATCCTTACCATTAACTTTATTTCCGTCCTGATCAATTCCCTCTAATTGTCCATTCCGAGTGATATATCCCATGTGAGCTTTCACCTTACCCATAGAATTACCTCCACCAGTAACCTTGACCATTACTTCTGGGGTCTTTTTACTAATTCTATCTAAAGTTGCTTTAACGCTATTTGGAGATGATTTAGGGGCTGATGTAGCTGAATGGCCAGATCCATTTTTAGGCTTAGACAGGTCATTTAAAAAAGTATCTAAACTTTGGGTCTGATTAACACGCCTAACTTTAGATCCATTAAGTAGCTGCTCACCATGAGCAAGCAAGGTGGTTTGGACCTCTCTAGTAGTCTTACTGCTTCCGTTAGCCATTATTCCCACCTCTTTTTATTGCGCTCTAATAGAGTGAAAACATGCCTAACTTGAGCTTTTACTAGCTGATGTACTCGCTCGACAAATTCTCTATCGTAAGATTCATAAATACCCTGATTCATATTCTTAGCCATTTGGTTTAGGTTTCTACCAATCGCCAAAAGCTGACTATTTGATTCGCCAAGTTTAAGAGCTTCTTCCTGGCTAAAGAATATTGAATCTTTTGTGACATTAGCTGTTAAAACCGAAATGATATATTGATTCGGTTTCATGCCGATCTGTGCTGCTTTCTCATTAATAGCTTTCATCAAACTTGGTTTAAGCCTTAATTCTTTGCGTGATGTTTTTTCAAATACATCTATAACGTCTTGCGTTTTTTCTATTTCAGATAACTTTTCCTTGATCATTTTTTTGATCAAGTCGTCTGGATCTACTTCTTCAAACTTAGCTAACTGATAGATTTTTTCGGTTAAGTCCTTTTCCAGATTCAATGAAAAATCTTGTCCTGAATAATCAGGATCATTTTCCTTTTTATAGGCGTTTTCTAAAGCCTTCTGGAAAGGCTCACCTTTCTTGATTCCTTGCTTCTCACACTTAGCTTGCCACCAGTCATAAACGGCATTGCTAACCCTAAATTTTAAAACTTGATCCAAATTTGATTTCGTCATGATTCCAGTACCTTTATCGAAACTAATATTTTCGATAGCTATTCTGAAAGAATAGTATAACCTTTATTTGTGTCACAAATTAAGGTTTTTAACGGCTTCTGCCTATCCTGCACTATATTATATACCTTCATTTTTCCCTCTTTTCTCCTTAGTCATGACTAAGGGTAGTCAAGCTAAGTGGTCGGGATAACCCGCCCAAAAAAAACCTTGCATAAGCAAGGTCTTTTTCCATTTGTAGGTTTAGGCTTCTTGTAAATACTCGATTTCAAGGCTGCTGCAATCTACGGATGCCTCTGTTCCATCTTCGTATTTGATCCATGCAAAACCCAAAGAAGAAGGCTTTTTATTAAGCATCAGATTCGCTTGTCGGCCGTCATGAATAACAACTAAAAGCGGTTTTTTGATTTTGTCTGGATCTTCTTCTTTAGCTTCTGGCTGCTCTTTTTGGTTCGATTGATCCATCAGTTTTTTAACTTCAGGTTCTTCAGTCGATTCAGCTTGATCATCCCCATCAAAATTGAAAGATTCATTATCATCAATAATGGCGGTTTGCTCTTGGATTTCTTGCACCTGTGGTTCTGATTCTGGATCTGCTTCAGTTGCTTCAGCTTGCTTAGGTTCTTTTAACTTTTTAGATAGAGCCTGTACTCTCGATCTGATAATGTCTTGACCATTCTCTAAAGATTCATCCACCCAAGCGTTTACTTCTTCAGGGAATGATTCCCAAAGTTTGCGTAAGTCATACAAAGTCTTTGGAGATTTAAAACCTGCATCATAAGCCTTAGATAAGCACTCTGGCATATCTACTAAAGCTAAGTGAGTAGAAATAAAAACAGGATCTTCATTTAACTTTTTAGCGATTACGTTTTTCTTCTCACCTTGCTTAATTTTCTTTTGGATAAAAAGTGCAAGCTCAATAGGTGAATGGTTAAGGCGTTCTTTATTCTCCATGACCTGATCATAATCATCATGATCATTATCAACAAAAGCAGGGATAGTTTCCTTGCCAGCCATCACTGAAGCTCTAAAACGTCTAGCTCCATAATTGATGATCCACTTGTCTTGTTCTGTTGGGTGGGGTTTAACACTAATTGGTGTTTTAACTCCACGAGCCTTGATTGACTCGACCATTTTTTGCATCTGATCTTCTGGAAACTCAACACGCGGCTGATCTGGATCTTCAAGAATATCTGTAAGTGGAATCTGTTTAGGTGTTCCGTCTGCTACTGGTGCAGGATTACCTAGATCAATACCTTCCAAAGCTGATAAATCTAACATTCCTTAAATCTCCATAAACTTGTTAATGCTTTCAAAAACTGTTTTTAATTCAGCCCATGCGGTAAAACCGCTAGTTTTACCCAATTTATTTGTAGGTATGCCTTGCGCTTGCGCTTCAGCGATTGCAGTCGTTTTTTTAACGAAAGCATAGCTGCCGTCTGAGTTTTTGATCAGGTACTTTGAAAAATGCTGAACAATAGCTTTTAGGTTGTCTTTCTGGAATGGAGTAGGTTCAACAATATTCGGAAGGATACCGATTAATTTTAAATTTGGGTTTAGCTTTTGATTAATCGCTTGAATCTGCTTGAGTAATCCACCGATGCCGTCAATAGCTTCCTGATTCAACTGAATTGGACTTAAAACATAGTCACTAACAATTAATGAAGCTACTTGGCGAATGTCGGGATTTGGATTGGTATCAATCAGGCAAACATCAAATAAAGAATCTACTGATTTTAAAAACTTCTGGTAATTGGTGGCAAAGTTATTATGCAAAGTGCCATTTTTTTCAATTGCTGTTAATTCTGGTGTTGCTTGTACCAAAGTAAAGGCTTCAGGATTTGAAATAGTTTGATCTTCTTTGGTCAGCATGTCGAAAGCAGATACATTAGCTACAGTCACAGCCCCGCCAGTAATCAATGCTTTTGTAGTGTTTTTCTGGTGGTCTAGATCAATGACTAATACACGCAAGCCCAAAGAATTTAAATAGTGTGCATACTGGCAAATGATTGCAGATTTACCCACACCGCCCTTTTGATTTGAAGCAACAACTTTTTTCATATTTCACCTAGTTTAATGGCTTATTAAGGGTCGCCCTATTGCGTCCTTATGCTGTATATTCTAACGTCCACCTGTGGACATTGCAAGCATTTTCTTAGTCATGACTAAGTTTTTATCATAAAAAAATCCTCCCATAAAGGGAGGACGTAAATTAAAAATCTTCAGGATAACCGATTGTTATGACTGGCTCTCCTTGATCTCCACCATGTACGTGCAATTCTAAAATATGATTTCTCTTGCGACCTGCGCCTGTGATAATCACAGTAAAACGTACCGCACTTGGGCTTAGGTGTGTCTTATATGCTCGGCTCATCCATAAAATGTCATGAATAACGCCATCTAAGTCATTAAGCCATTTTTCATTTTTTACAGCCTTATCAACTACCGCCCAAAGTGCAGAAGTGAAGCATATAGGATGCTTATAATGTTCTTTTGACAGTCCATCTAATTTAGGACTAATAGAATTGATTGCAACTAGAAAACCATCTTCAATGGCTTGCTGACGTGTGTAAACTGAAATGTATTGTTCCATGATTTTTAACCTGTTTTATTTCAGGTCGCCCGATGCGTCCTGATAAAATCATTATATCAGTCCACCTGTGGACATTCAAGCAAAAGCTTAGTCATGACTAATTTTTTTATAGGGAAAATTGAGTAGAAAAATATCCGTTTTAATACCTGGCTAAACCGCTTTTCAGATGCTCTTATTTGCGATTCTTAGCCTGATGACAGCCTTTTTTATATATGAAGCTAGGTTATCCCAGCACCAACCTAAACAGGCGAAAATGAGCGTATATAAAGCAGAACAGATAGACAATTTTTTATGTTTTTTAGGCAAGCTAAAAACCAAAAAAATCGCCGCCAAAAAAAAACCTCCCATTGTGGGAGGTCTAGCTTAAACGGCTAAGTTATAAGTAATTCTGTAATCTTCAAAGTAACCATTTTCATTATCTCCCCTTCTGATTCTTTCAATATGAGTAACATTGTGAGCTACTCGGCAATTAATCATGATTTTTTCAATTTCTTGGAATAGTGTTTTTTCATTAAAGATTGGAAACCAAATATTATTGTTAGATCCAGTTAAAACCTCATGACCGCAAAAATGAACCAGTTTACCTGTAGGATAGTTTGTAAAGATTGCAACTATTGAAGCTCGCATAATTAATTCCTATTTTATTTCAGGTCGCCCGATGCGTCCTGATAAAAATTATTATATCAGTCCACCTGTGGACATTCAATCAAAACTTAGTCATGACTAAGACGTTACGCGACACATAAAATGTCATTGAACGACACATAAGTTGTCATTGATAAAAAACCGCCATATTGATTGGCGGTTTTTTTATTAATAACGTCATGAAGTATGTAAGCTCACATAATTCTCATTATGTTATCTTTAGGAATTACTAATTAATCTATGTTTCTTTTACATTTGAAATACTTAGAATTAGATTACTTAAATCGATTTTACCTTTAGAAGCTAAAGCCGTAGCTACACTTGAAATATCATTTTTATTTCTATTTTGACTTAATTTGAATTTTCCAACTAAGTCGGTAATCTCAATTTGTATTCCTACAATATGTTTCATTCTTTCACTAATAAATTCAGATGGTGCATCTGTCATTTTCCAAGGGACATTTTGATTGGATTCATGTTCTCTAGTAAGACGAGCTAGAATACCTCTTAATACTTTTTCATCTTCAATAATCCTAGCTTTACCTTTTGCATGAATAACTACGTAGTTCCAAGTTGGAACAACTTTATGATGTTCAAATTTTCCTACATACCAATTAGGAGAGATATAAACATCATCAATGCTAAATATTACAAGTACATCGGCATCATTCTTTAAAACTTCTGCCAAAGGATTCTGTCTCGATATATGAGCCAATAACTTACCAAAATCCCCCTTATCAGACACTATCTCAAAAGGAAGATGATTAGCATCTAACTCACCATTAGAATATGTAACGACACAACCGAAAGGATGTTTTTTGATTAAATCATGAAGAAGTTCTAGTCGTCTTTCTTCAAAATGAGGGGGTAAGTACATTAGATTCTTTCTATAATTTTGAGATTGTATTACATCAAATTAATGTAACTGACGGCTAACTATCAACCCCTATTTAATATAGTAGACTGTTGATGGAAATTCATTTTTTAGAAAATGACATTAATTGTTTCGCAAAACTTTAAAAATGACAGCTTATGAGTCGCAAATCTTTGTCATTATGTGTCGCAAAATCTTATAAGTATTTATTTTTTAATTACTGCTTATGACAAACAACGTGTCGTTTGAGGTAAGAATATTGATAAAAAAAGCCCCCTTTCGGGGACTTATTCATTAAGCGGTTAAAAGTTGTCTTTCTTCTGCCATTCTGGTTTTTTTAACTTTCTGGCTGCCGTGTAACTCTCGCATTTGATCTAAAGTCATTCTGCCTCGACCATTTGATTTTTTACCGATGAAAACCCATTTACATTGCACTCGATTCCAGACAAAACCCGCTTCTTTTAATTTGTCTTTGTGCTGCTTAGTATCACCAGAAACCCAAACCCAAACGCCAATAATTTCAATATCTAAACCATCCAGATTGATAATTGCATCAATAGCCTGTTTTACTTTTTTCTCAACTTCAGAATGTTCTGAACGGCTTGACCAGAAACCACGACCATTTTCGGAACTGTCTTGATACTGATCTTTTGAAGCTTCATTAATAATGCGATTTAAAAGCTGTTCATATTCGCTGTTAATCTCCTGCATAACTTCGGTTTTACCGCCACGATCAGGATGATTTTTAAAAGCTAGTTTTTTGTACTGAAGTTTTAACTCGTCTAATGAAGTAACTGATGAAAAATGTTTCATGTTTAAATACCTGTTTTATTTCAGGTCGCCCGATGCGTCCTGATAAAATCATTATATCAGTCCACCTGTGGACATTCAAGCAAAAACTTAGTCATGACTAAGTTTTTTAATAATGAAAATTTATAAAATTAGTTAGTTAAGTATTTCTTCTGATCTGCTTTTCTAATGCTTATATTTTCGATTCTTAGGCTGCTGATAGAACTTTTTCACTTTATGTCTAACACCCCTACACAAAACCTACAAATACACTTAAATACGCTTAAATGACGCAATATGAAAAATTATTTCCCCCTTAGTCATGACTAAGGAAAATGACTCACTAGATCCCCTGACGATATATCAGAGCAAAGTGTCTACTTTGCGAACTGGCGCAATCAGTTAAATTTTCCCTTCCCTGATTACCGTTGATTTTCAAGTGAGCTTTAAAAAGCTGTGCTTTTTAAATGGCGACCGCAGAAAATAAACTGCTCCTATTTGATCTAAAATGGGATACCTAAAGCCAGCCCGTATGAGTGGCGATCAGATAGCATAGCAAACTAATAATGTAGCAGGTAGGTAAGGCAAAAACTAAATATTTAAAAACTTATTAGACTAAGTTTACTGGGTTTACTGGCAAAATATTCCACTTAGGCTAACCGTATATATTTAGTCATGACTAAGGTATTAATTGAATAGTTATTAAATTTTACTATTAGGATGCAAACAAAAAAGATACTTTTTATATAGATTAATAAGAGTTTTTAAAGGTTTTAAAGGTTTTAAAGGTTTTAAAGGTTTTAAAGGTTTTAAAGGTTTTAAAGGTTTTAAAGGTTTTAAAGGTTTTAAAGGTTTTAAAGGTTTTAAAGGTTTTAAAGGTTTTAAAGGTTTTAAAGATTTTAAAGGTTTTAAATTGAACCACCATATTGTCTTAAATTAGCGAAGTCTGTATAAGATAATATGGTGGGTATTCTTTTTAGATATTAATCCTGATCGTCATTCTTATCATTATTGCTATTAGTGATAATCCCTCGTTTTGCCTGTAACCAGAAGTAATAATCCATATCTATCGGCTTATGAGCATTAAGCTTATCTAATTTTTCAGTTAAGAGAGTCCTCATGATTACCTTAGAAGTATCCTCGTCTAAATTACCTAAGAAATATCCATAATCTAGTAAAAATTCTTTGCAATTTACTAAGGTACTGATTTGCTTTGCAGATACCTTTACTGGTGGTTTGAAATGCTTAATACGATCAGGGGCTTTAAAGTGTGATCCATCATCACTAAACGGAATTGCAGCAGCCAGATAGCCCTTTTTCATTTTATCTATAAATTTGATGTGTCCTTGCTCTTTATATTCAGTTTTCAAGTTAAAAATGAACTTAATAGCAACCACTTCCTTTCCATTTTTTACGTTCTCAAAACTGACATTAATATTGCTAAGTTCGTTAATTTCATCCTGAGCCACATTCAAAACACGGCTTTTAAAATTGGCCAACTCTTTATATTTATCCTCACATTCAAGCATCCATCTTAGTTCTTCCAGATCAATAGTGACCTCTGATGTACGCCACATATAGCTCATTAAGATCCGATACAAACGAAGGGAATAGCTCGAATTAAATAAGATAATATGCTTTAGTTCATGGCTACTAAATGACTTGGTTTTTTCATCTACTTTCTTAACTAGATCATAGAAATACTCAAAAAATTCTTTTGCGAATCTAACTTTAATACATTTAGTTGCTTTGTCATAATGGCAATAAGTCATCATCGGAACTTTAGCAGGTTCGTCAGATTCCCCATCTTTAACCAACATAGTTGGGTTATCAAATTTTGTATAAATACGTTTTAAAGCAGTTTCAGCATTTCTCTGAATTTCACGTTTATCTGTTGCTGTAAGCACTTCCTTTCTGGCCATTGGGGAAGTCAATTCTCCAAAGTTTTCGCTGCTCACATAAATGAAGTCGTCATGAGTAATTGAGGTCTTATTTTTAAGCTCATTCTTCCTCACGATGATCATTGCACAGTACATAAGCTTCTCAAGATTGAGATCAATGCTATATCTGGCTGTAGGAAAATCATTGCGGGTCACAACTAAATCGGTCAATTTTGCCCTTGTATTAGATTGTGTATAGTTCTCTAAGCCTTGTGAGCCAATAATTTTCTGCATTTTTTTGTAAATCCGTTATTCCTTTTGAAATTATTATAACTATACAAGTATATTTATCAAGTATAGTTATTAAATAAGCTTATAAGATATTGTTTTTAAAAAATATATTTATTAAAAGTCAGTAAAATTACTTTATACACCTGTAGTAGTATAAAAAAAATAAATGTTTTTCATTTTTAAGTATTTTGTTTCATTTCAATTAGTTACGTTGCGACAAAACGTATGGCTATTTTTAACACAAAAACCAGATAAAAAATATTCAATTTTGAATATTTATAACTATTACATAAATATCAATAACTTACACTGCGACAAAACGTATAGTTATAATTTTAAGCCTATACAAATATCTTTTTTAGCACCAAAAAATAAAAACCGTTCTTCAATATAATTATTCATATAAAACAATAACTTATTAAATTAACAAGAATCTAGTTAATTCCTGAAAAATATATATAATCGTATCCAGTACGCATAATCGCAGGTTTGCGACAAAACGTATAGTTATGCGGAGAAGTTGCGACAAAACGTATAGTTTTGAGAGTGCAGCATAGATTAAGGCTAAAAAATACGCAAAAATATAATAAGTTAGAGTTAAACACCTAATTAATTACTGATTTTTAAGAATAATTTAGCTATTTTTTGTATGCTGTTGATAAGTCTGTGGATTATTTGCGACAAAACGTATAGGTATGTGACAAAACGTATAGTTATAGCGACAAAACGTATAGTTATAGCGACAAAACGTATAGTTATAGCGACAAAACGTATAGTTATAGCGACAAAACGTATAGTTATAGGCTTGTAAACTTATGTTTTACAAAAAGAAATTAAGGCTCTTAAACTGTTCTAAACACTCCTAAACTTTATTTAAACACTTTTTAAACCTGATTCTAATTTTTTTTAAAAAGTTTTTAGAAATGTTTAGAAGATTATTAAAGTGATATTTACATGACAAAAAGGGAAGGGATCTAAAAAAATATAAGCTTTGATATATACAAATTTTTTACAAAGGTTTTAAATATTTCATTAAAGTTTTAAACTTTTTGATATATATTAAAAGCGTTTAAAAATAATTGATGTTTTTGTGTCTTTTACACACAGTTACACTTTAGTTACATTTTTAAATTAATTATATTTTGTAAGAATCCGCACTTCACTTTTAAAAACTAGGGATCTTGCAGAAATGGCTTTAACGATGAATGACTTGAAAACAGTCGATGACTTCAACGCCAATAACTATGGTGTTGAAATTGGTATGAACGAACAGTTCCAATATTTTGTGACTGTTAAAGTAAATGATGTTAATCACGTCATTCATACCGCATCAGGAAAAATTCGATTCACACGGAATTTACCCTTCTTGATTCAGGAGATTTGTTCAATGTGCAGTAATGCCAAAACAATATCTCTAAACTTTGAAGGCAAGTTATTCGTACTGGAAAACTCATCTAAATAGAGTGACTACTTGTGTATAAAAAATTTATTTTAGGTTTAACTTTAGCTAGTGCATCTGCCTTAGTTGCAGCTAAAGATGAAAATTATGGCTGTCGTGCTTTTATGTGCTTTGCTGGCGGTCTTAATGTTTCTGAATGTCAGTCTACAATTAGTGACGTAAAAAAAGACCTGGCTAAAGGTAAAGGCTTTCCTCACTGTTCATTCGTCAGCAGTAATCAAGACGGATCTGTTGGAGGTGGAGAAGGACAACCTAAAATTTCATCTTATACACATAATAAAAGAGTTTATCTTTATGTAGATGACAAGTTAGTCACTACAGTTAAAAAGTCCTAAGTTTTTGCAAGAAAAAAGCCTGATTAAATCAGGCTTTTTTTTCTTGTAATTGTTTATAGAAAATTCTTAAAACTTCTTTGACTGCTACACTTTTTCCTTGTTTTTCTCCGCCATAAATATCTTTTAAGTATTCTAAAGCTTCCAGTGCTTCAACATCTTCAGGAACATCCATATTGAAATAAACTGAAAGTGGAGTTTTGGTAGTAGGCTTTTTTCTATATCTTTTTCTGCGATCTAATACCTTTCCTTCTGTTTCTGTTTCTGTTTCTGTTTCTGTTTCTGTTTCTGTTCCTAGTTCTTCAGTCATAACTTATCCAATTTAATAAATGTCCACAGGTGGATATTAAGTCCTTTTTAAATAATTTACTACTTATATCGGGTCGCCATTTATGAGGATTAGCATTGCAATAGTAAGTTTTAACGTGAGGTTATAACCCTTTTAATAACCTCATACTATGTATTATTTAAATCCCGCTACTAAATCAAATGGGAGCAGTTTATTTTCTGCGGTCGCCATTTAAAAAGCACAGCTTTTTAAAGCTCACTTGAAAATCAACGGTAATCAGGGAAGGGAAAATTTAACTGATTACTTCAGTTCGCAAAGTAGACACTTTGCTCTGATATATCTGCTGTGGATCTGGATTAGATAAGTAATATAGATGCCTTGATAAACGCTGCAGCTTGCAGCTTTTATTCAAGCATCGAGGTTTTTAGTCATGACTAAAGCAGAATTTAGCTAAAATATTTAAAATTTATTTAAAGTTTTTAAAAAAAATTTACCAAGATTACCTAAATTGATGATAATGCACCTCTATTATGGGTGCTTTAAAAGGTTTTATGGATGACTGATTTTATAAATATTGATCCTGATTTTTCTATTTCAGAGGTGGTGCTAGAGGAATCTAATAAACAAGGATTTATTAAAGAGTTAATTATTAATGAATTTGAGGGTGGATTTTTTATCACAGCAAAACTGGCATGGTCAGGCCAAAAGGTTTGGACTTTAACAACAAGACGAGAAAAAGATAAAGCTAGGATCTTTAAGGATCTGACTAGGCTTAATGATTTCCTGAAAGAAAAAATTTATACAGAAGAAGTAAAAATAATAAGAATCAAGTAAAAAAATACAAAAGCCATTTCCAATATGGTATATTTTGGATTGTATTCTTTAAAGCTCTAAGATGGGATTTAAGAAAATGGCTATAAGTTTAAATAAATATGGAAATTTTTTAAAATTTTTTCTAGTTATTTCATGTGTTTATCTTGTGTGCTTCATGCCACAAGATGCACTGCTTTTAGAAATCCTCGTAGATTTCACTAAATTTCAAGTAGTTGCTTTCTTATATTCATCTTTTCTTTGTGGGCTTTCGAGTTTCCTAAATTTCACAATTTGGAAATAACCCATGAATCTTGTAATCGTTGAATCTCCTAACAAATGTTCAAAAATTGGAAGTTATTTAGGATCTGATTTTAAAGTTGTGGCCAGTGTTGGCCATGTTCGGGATCTACCAAGAAAAGGCTTAGGTATTGATATAGCCAATGATTTTGCAATGG
This sequence comes from Prolinoborus fasciculus, assembly GCF_056724605.1. The sequence goes on from NZ_JBWZQN010000024.1 coordinate 17,322, forward strand.
AATATTCATTTATTCCTGATGCTAAAGTTAATGACAGAACTTTTGACGGTGGCGAAAAACGTATTGAAAAAATAAAAGCCTTTTTGAATAAAGCAGACAAGATTTATTTAGCTACCGATCCAGACAGGGAAGGTGAAGCTATTTCATGGCATTTAAAAGAATGTTTAGGTCTGGAAGATGGTCAATTTGAACGAATAGAATTTAATGAGATTTCAGAAAAAGCTATTAGAGAAGCCATTAATAATGGGCGTGGTTTAGATTATCAGCTTGTATATGCTCAAGAAGCACGTAGGGCTTTAGATCGTCTGGTGGGCTATCTAGTTTCCCCTATTGCATCTAATCTTATGGGTCAGCCTTCATCTGCGGGGCGGGTACAATCTCCTGCTGTTTTAATCGTTGTCCTTAGAGAAATCGAAATCCAGAAATTCAAAGTTACTAACCACTTTGGCGTTAATTTGAGTTTTGATAAAGAGCCTAAAAAATGGATCTCGCAATGGGTTACAACGGAATTTGTAACTGAGGATCAGCCTTATGTTTTAGATCGTTCCTTAGCTGAAGAAGTTGCAAAAACTAAGAAAGTTAAAGTTTTAAACTGCACTGAAAAAACAGAGTATTCAAATGCTCCTTCTCCGCTCTCTACAGCCCTACTTTTACAAGCTGCTAGTGTAGCGTTAGGCTTTAGCCCTCAACAAACAACCAAAGCAGCACAGGCATTATTTGAACAAGGGGCAATTACTTACATTCGGACTGACGGCCTAAACATAGCTGATGAAAGTGTAGAAGAAATCTTTGCTTATGCTAATGAACATCAATTTTCTTTACCTGAAAAGCCTAATAAGTTTAAGGAAAAAGATGGGGCGCAAAACGCCCATGAAGCAATCCGACCTGTTCACATAACTGATAAAGATCTAGGAAAGTCACCAGAACAAAAAGCTTTATATCAATTGATTTGGGAACGTACTATTTCAAGTCAATTGGCCAAAGCTGAATATAAAGCCGTTACTTTGGAATTACTGTCTGAAGATGGAAAATATAAGTTCCATGCTAAAAGCCGTGAGCTAATAAAAAAAGGGTGGATGGTTTTTGGTAAAGACTGCCTGAATGAAGATGAAAACGAGCCTTCAGGCGTGGTGCCGGTCTTAGAAATTGGTTCTGTAGTTGATGTTGAAAGCGGTGAAGTTATTGCAAAACAAACTAAGCCACCAAAACGCTATACAGAAGCTTCACTAATTAAAAAATTGGAAAGCTGCGGGATTGGTCGCCCTTCTACTTATTCATCAATCATGGCCAATATTCTGAATAAGGGCTTTCTGGAGGTAGAAAAGAAAATCTTAAAACCAACTAGATTAGGGAATGATCTAATTGGTAGTCTGTTAAAAGCTAAGTTTAGCTTTCTGGATCTGCACTATTCAAAAGAGATGGAGTTGCAGCTAGATAAAATTGCATCTGGTGAAACTTCATATAATTCGGTTGTTTCTGCCTTATACAATCAACTTGCTCAAGAGCTAAGTACAGCTTCAAAACTGACAGCTATAAACGCAATACCTTGTCCAAAGTGTAAAAGCCAATTAAAAAAATTTAAGAATACTAAAACCAATCAATTTTTTTGGATTTGTAGCAATGAGGACTGTAAGCACTCGATGGATGACGACAAGGGTAAACCAGTCGAAAAAGTTATTCATTCATGCCCTAAATGTAAAACAGGTCGCTTAAATAAATTCCAAAATTCTCAAACTAAAGAATTTTTTTGGATCTGCAATGATCAGGAATGTAAGTACTCGATGGATGACAAGAAAGGTCAGCCAGTAGAGAAAATCAAATATCCTTGCCCTAAATGCTCAACGCCATTATTCAGATCCAAAAAAGAAGGTAAAGATCCGATCTGGTTCTGTCCTAATCGGGAAACAGATTGCAAAGTCTTTTTGCCTGAAGTTAATAGAAAGCCACTTCTTGAAGTCTATTCATGTCCTCAATGTGCCAGTGATTTAAGACGGATCAATGGAGCAAATGGCTATTTTTGGGGGTGTACCAACTATAAAAATGGGTGCTCCGCTACTTATCCAGATCAAAAAGGTAAGCCAAAATTTGAGGTGAAAAAGTAATGATTGATTTCGTAGTTTTGTCACAACAATGTGCGCCACAAGTTGATGTAAATATTGCGTCTGCAATTGTTAAATCTGAATCCTCATTTAATCCTTTTGCGATAGGGGTTAATCGTGCCGCAGGTCTTAAAAAACAGCCGACTAGCTATGAAGAAGCTGTATCTGTGGCAAAAAGATTAATTAGCCAGGGACGAAATATTGATGTTGGTTTTGCTCAAATTAATAGTGCTAATTTCAAAAGACTAAATCTTAGTGTCGAGCAAGTTTTTGATCCCTGCACTAATCTAAGCGCAATGCAATTTATCTTTAACGACTGCCGAAATAGGGCAAAAGGCAAAGATATTTATAAAGCTATGTCTTGCTATAACACTGGCAACCATTCATCAGGATTTAGAAATGGGTATGTAGCGAAAGTATCAAGAAATTTGAATTATTTTGCTAATGGTTCACTCAATACCATGCCTGTAAAATTCAATCCTCCTTCACCTCCTATGAATAGCTCGGAACAGCTTGCATATTTTGCTACTAATGCAGATATGCCTAACTCCAGTGGATATACCGAAAATAAAGAACTTCAAAGCCTTCAAGTAGTGGAGAAACGGCCTTCATTTTTCTTAACTAACGGCACAGATTTTAAAGAAAAAGAAAAAAGTTTAAAATCTTCTATGATCTTTTAAAATATTTTAAAAAAGTTTAAAACTTAGTGTAATATATTAAATATCTAGTACCAATGAACAATATTTTATTTTCCAAAAATATTGTTCTTGGTACTTAATGCGCTAGGTCTTAATTGCTTCACTTGGAGAAAATAATGAAAGCAAATCAAACGCAAATAACAACGACTAAAACGACTGGTATCAAAGCAAGCGTATTGATGTTGTTCATGTCGTTAATCTCAAGCCCTGCTTTTGCTCAAATCTCAAAAGTTAATACGGTTATGGCTAATGTTCAGTCAGTCTTAGCGGGTGTGGCTGTAACTGTATTTACCATCACTATCATGTGGGCTGGCTTTAAATTGGCTTGGCAACAAGCAAAGTGGTCAGACATTTCTAACATCGTTATTGGGGGAATTTTGGTAGGTGGTGCTGCGGGTATCGCTGCTTGGCTGATTAACTAATGTCGAATTTTTCTGATCCAATTTTCAGGGGTTGCACTCGTCCTGCCATGCTTTTTGGCGTTCCAATGTTGCCTTTTTTGTTGGTGACGGGGGTAGCAATTCTTTTAGCGGGTTGGTCTTTTTATCTACTCAGTGCCTATGTGACTTTATTTATAGCAGCTATTTATGTGCCTATTTACTTCTGGATGCGGGCAATAACAAAAGTAGATGACCAACGATTAAAGCAAGTATTGATGCGGTGGCGCATAAGAGGGAAACAGATCCAGAACCATCAGAAATGGGGAGCAATCTCATTTTCGCCACTTAAATTAAAGAAAAGGAAATAACAATATCATGCGTTCAAAACAGCAAGTTAAAGATAGCGCAAATGCTGAAGTCGCAATTTCAGACTATCTGCCGTTTGGTAATCATGTTTCCAACAATGTTATTAAGCTTAAAAATGGTGAATACATTGCTACATGGAAATTAGAAGGCATTTCGTTTGAAACAGTTGAAGCCGATATTATTAGAATCCGTAAAGAAGGATTAAATAATTTTTATCGTGCTTTAGGTGGCGGTCACTTTGCTGTTTGGACGCATAAGATTCGTAGGGGAGTTAATGAACGTCTAAATGGCGTTTATGAAAATGATTTTATTGCTGATTTTAATGAAAGATATTATCAGCAGTTTCAGGGTGAAAAGAATAAACAGATGGCTACTGAATTGTATTTAACAATTCTTTATCGTCCTGAAATTTCCAGATTAACAAAGATTTTTAAGAGTAAAGCTAGTCGTGATCCAGTAGCCCTGAAAAAGCAGATTAAGCGGGATCTCGATATTTTAGATGATGTAGCCAAACAGGTTGAAGCAAGTCTATATCACTACAATCCAGAACGTCTGGCGACCTATACCAAGAAAGGTTTTGTCTACTCCGAAATGTGTAATCTGCTTGGTTTTTTAACTAATGGAGTTTGGGAAGAAATCCCTTTAAGACAGGCTAATCTTGATCAATATATTCCAAGTAGTCGCTTGTTCTTTGGTGACAAAAATGGCTATTTACAGATTAAACATCCTGAAGCTCAAAAATATGTAGGCTTTCTGGATATTCAAGAATTTCCACGTTTATCAGAATCAGGAATGTGCAATTCCATCCTGTATGGAAACTATGAATACATTGAAACTCAAAGTTTCACGGTTTATGGCAAGCGTGATGCTGTAGATAAATTAAAAACAATTAAAGGCCAACTAAATTCTGTAGAGGACGTTTCAGATCAAGAGATTCGTGATATTGATCTGGCTATGAGTGAAGCTAATAGCGGGAATTTCCAGTTAGGCGAATATCACTATACGCTTGCGATTTTTGGCGATTCACCAAATCAAGTTGCTCTAAATGTTTCGAGTGCCAGAACTGCTTTATCAGATGAAGCAGGGTTCAAAATGGCTGTAATTGATACTGTTCCTGAATGTGCATGGTTCTCGCAATTAGCGGGTAACTTTAATATGCGTCCAAGAGAAGCATATCTCACAAGCCTAAATTTTTCTGCTTTAAGCCCTTTTCATAACTTCGCAAGAGGTAAGCGTGACGGCAATCCTTGGGGCGAAGCACTAGCTTTATTTAAAACTCCAAGTGGCCAACCATTTTACTTTAATCATCATGTCAGCCCTGATAAGCAAGATTCTACAGATGACAAGATGCCAGGTAATACGTGTGTCATTGGAACAACTGGTGTGGGGAAAACAACCCTAGTCATGGCCATGATGATGTTTGCTTGTAAGTATAAAAATCTGAAGGGTGTTTTCTTTGATAAAGATAGGGGCGCAGAAATTGGGATTAGACGGATTGGGGGTCAATACTATGCCTTAGAGCGTGGTGTACCAACTGGCTTTAATCCGTTGCAGCTACCACCGACTGAAACAAATATTCAGTTTGTAGAAAAGCTTGTAAAAATTCTGGTAGGTGGCGTTCGTAATGCTGCTGAAGATCTGGAAATCAGTCAGGCTGTTCGTACCATTATGCGTGATGATATGCCGTTAGAACTCCGCAGACTTTCAGCTTTATATATGAATCTGAAAGTAAATGGCGGGGGTGATTCGCTTCAGGATCGTTTAGTTAAATGGTGTAACACTGCTGATCATGACGGAAATTTATCTTGGGTCTTTGATAATCCATACGATACTCAAGACTTTTCTAAAGCCAAAATGCCAATCTTTGGTTATGACTACACGGAATTTTTAGATGATCCAGAAGTCCGTACACCAATCATGGCTTATCTATTACACATCACAGATTCATTGATTGATGGTAGTCCGTTTATTTATTGGATGGACGAGTTTTGGAAGCCATTAACAGATGAATATTTCAAAGATTTTGCCAAAGATAAGCAGAAAACTATTCGTAAATTGAATGGTCTAGGTGTCTTTATGACGCAATCTCCAAGTGACGTTTTAGATTCTGACATTGGTAAAACAATGGTTGAACAAAGCGTTACTCAAATCTTTTTACCTAATCCTCGTGCTGATTACGATGACTATGTAAACGGCTTTAAGGTCACTCCGCAAGAATTTGAAATTATTAAAGAGCTAGAAGAAAACTCACGCATGTTCTTAGTTAAGCAGGGTAGCCGTTCCGCACTCTGCAAAATGGATCTAGGCGAAATGCGTGACGTTTTACAGATTATTTCAGGCTCTAAGGACAATGTAGAACTTCTCGAAAATCTCATGAATGAAGTTGGTGAAGATCCTAACGATTGGGGCGAACTTTTCTTACAACGGATCGCAGAACGTAAAAAATTAATTTCAGAAAAAGGAGTTGCTTAGTCATGACTAAGTTTTTAGCACTATCTAGTTTGTTAGTTATTTCTACTTTAACAACTGCATGTTCTGATGATAAGGAACAGGTTAAGCAGTTAAAAGAAGAAGTGAAGGCTGCACAACAATTAAAACCTCAAGACTTAACTGCTGAACAGCAGGAAGAACTGAAGCAGCGCAAGGCTAGAGCATCCCAAAAGGGCAATATTCTTGATGAATATGATCCTTCTGCACCGCAAAAAGCAGTAAAACCAGAAACTAAAAAAGGATCGGGAAATATCCTCGATGGATATAACCCAGATTCAAAATAATTAAGGATTCATAGGGGATTGCAATGGCAATTATTACTACATTAGAAACAAAAATTGATTCTCTATTAGCAAGTTACGTGACAGGTGTTAGTAGTAATATCGCTTCTGCAATTGTTCCTATAGCTTTGACTGCTGCAACAATTTATATCCTGATCATTGGCTACAATATTGCGACTGGCGCACAAGAAGATTCTATTTATACCGCTTTATGGAAGTTTTTTAAGATCGCTTTTGTTGGTGGAATTGCTTTAAGTGCGGGAGTCTATCAATCCTTTGTTGTTGAAGCTATTAACGGACTAGCCATAGGTTTAATTCAGATTGTTAGTCCAGGTGGTGAATCTTCGTTAGGTGCTTTACTGGATCAAGTGAGCGTTCCGTGGGGTGATTTAATCCAAAAATTAGGTGAAGAAGCTGAATCAGCTTCTGGCGTTTTCCCTGATATTGGCTTGTATTTATCTGCTGCTGTTGTTTCTGTCGCTCAATTCCTATTGTTCTTCATTGGTACTGGCCTATATTTACTGGCAAAAATCAGTCTGCAACTTTGTTTAGGCGTTGGTCCCATATTCATTCTGTGTGCAATGTTTCCTGCTACACAAAAATATTTTGAAAGTTGGCTTTCTCAAACATTGAGCTATGTTTTCACCATAGGCTTTATCACAGCAATTATCAGTATGCTCTTTGCTTTCGTTTCAGGCATGTGTACGCAAATCGCTAATAACTTTGATGCGGGTGACATTCTTACTTCTGTAGTTTCCCTCTGTATTGTTGCGGGAACTATTGTAGTGATCATGTGGAACATTCCAACGATGGCTTCAGCCATAACAGGTGGGGCGGGTGTTCAAGGTGTCGGTCGTGCTGTAGCTCAAGCAATTACTAAAGGGCGTGGCGGTAATAATTCAAAATCTGATAGTGCTTCAGCTACTCCTACCACTGGGGGAAGTGTTCAAGGGAATTCTAGCAGCTCTAATAATTCCAATAGCTCGAATACAGGAGGATCTAAGCCGTTATATCAACGACACACTCTCTCTAACCTCAAAAGAAACAAATAGGAATTTTTCTAATGAAAAAACAATTGTTAGCTTTGGGTTTAGGTTCATCTTTGTTTATTAGTGGTCAAGCCAATGCTACAGGTATTCCTGTCATTGACGGTGCTAACCTTGTTCAAGCTGTTCAAAATATGGTGGCTTGGGGTGAGCAATACAATCAGATGGTGAACCAGATCCAACAGGCAAAACAGCAATACGATTCCATTACTGGTATTCGTGGTTTCGGTGATGCTGTCAATAATCCATATCTTAAAGACGTGATTCCAAGTGATGTTGCTGACATTTATAAAGGCATCCAACAAGGCGGTGTCAATGGTATGACTTCAGCAGCTAGAAACATTCGTGATGCCACAATGGTTTATGACTGTGCTTCAAGAACTGGCCAGAACTATAAAGCCTGTCAAGCTGCATTAAATAACAATGCACAAACACAGGCTTTAAATCAGCAAGCGTTAGGCGTTGCGGATCTGCGTACTGAACAGATTGATAATCTGCGTAAACAGATCAATAACACTACTGATGCTAAAGCTATCGCTGAGTTACAGGCTAGGATTCAAGCGGAACAGTCACAAGTTGCTAATGATGCAAACCGAATTGCTTTGATGCAGGCGCAAGCGCAAGCTCAAAAAGATGCAGCACAACAGCTTGAAATTGAAGGCCGATTAAAACGTGCTGCCCAAAAAGGCAACATTCTTGACGGCTACTCTGGTAACTAAACTTTTAAAAAAAAGCCCATTTCTTTTGAAATGGGTATTTTTTTTGCAATTTTTCAGAAAACATTGAATTTACAAAACCAAAATATATTATTTTGGTTTACGATTTTTATATTTTTTGGCATACTTAGAGAAATAACTCTAATAGGGTCTATCGGGTCTATCATGAACAAACTTAAAAAAGTATCTGCTGCTGAAGAAGCTAAAAGCTATGAAAAAGCTATGGATTGGGAAGCAGATCTTATTGCGATGCGGGCTAAGTCAGAACGTAAAGCTTGGACTATTGCAAAAGTAGCGGTGGGCGTGGCCGTCTTAGAAGCCATTGGATTAGTGACATTAGCTCCAATGCGCCAGACTGTACCTGTTGTTTTCACAGTAGATAAAGCTCAAGGAAATGTTGAATACGTGGGCGTTGTTGATGATCAGCAAGTAAAAGGCAAACAAGAATTAATTGATAAAAATAACATTACTCGTTATGTAACCGCCCGTGAGAGTTATTTCTATCCGTTATTACAGCCAGATTATGATTTAGTCATGACTATGAGTAGTAATCAGGTCGGTAATGACTTTGCTTCACTCTATGAAGGTGATAGTGCAAGAGATAAAAAATACGGCAAAAAATATGAATTAAAAGTTGATGTGATTTCTGTCCAGACTAATCAGGATGAAACAGGTTTTACTGCTAGTGTCCGCTTCACTAAGACTTTGCATTCAGTCGAAGCTAATCGTGATGAACAGCCACAATATTATATTGCAAGTATTCGATATGAATATGCTCCGAACAATCTTAATAAACTGGTAGAAAAAGATCTAATTAAAAACCCATTCGGCTTTAAGGTCGTGGGCTATCGTGTCGATCCTGAACTATCTCCTAACAGACCTGTAGCGCAAGCTGCGGTTGTTGAACCTAGTCAGCAAGTCTATGTTCCGATTCAACAAGGCGGGGCTGCTGTTCAGCCACAAGCTCAACAAGGAATGTAAAGGATCATTACATGAAAAAATTAATTCTTGCTTTGGGTTTGGCGGTGCATGGGATCTCTTATGCAGCAATTACGCCTAAAGCTTTGCCTACCGATTCACGTATTAGAACAATCAATTATGTTCCTAATGATGTTTATCGAATTACTGTCAAAAAAGGCACTGTAACCCGCATTGTATTAGGTGAAGGTGAAAGAATTTTAGAGCGTGGTGCTGCTACTGGATACCCTTCAGACTGTGAAAAGGATGACACCAATTGGTGTATTTTTGCTGATACTGGATCAAATTTAGTATGGGTGAAGCCAAAGGATAAGGCTACTCGGAATAACTTAGAGTTACGCACTAATAAGCGTGATTATAGTTTTGATTTTCAAGTTCTAAATAATGCCAAAGAAAAACCGATGTATCGTGTTGTCTTTAAATACCCACAAGAAGAAGAAGAAAAACGGAAGCAGGAAGAAGCTCAACGCTATAACGCCTATGCAGCACAATTAAAAGAAGAAAGCCAACTTACTGAATTTTTAGTTTTACAGCATCGTTTAGCCAATGCTGCGCCTATCCCTAAAAACTGGAATTATCGTCAAGCTGCAAACAGCAAAGGGAAGCATTTTGTTCCAGAAATGCTATTTGATGACGGTCGTTTTACCTATATGCGATTTAAAGGAAATACTGATATTCCAGTCGTATTCATTGAAGGTACGGAAGGGGAAGAAAAAGTTAATTTCCATATCAGTAAAGAAGATCCAAAACTTTTGATTGTTGAAGCCCTAGCTAAAAAATTTGTTTTACGTCAAGGAAAAGGCGTAGTGAGCATTTTCAATGAATCCTATGATCCTATCGGTGTTGCTCCTCAAGATGGCACTACTGTAGAGGGTGTTAAACGTGTCATTACTGGGGATATGAACTAATGAATATTAATGATCAAAAACCATTAGATGATCAACAAGCTCCTGATGAAGAATTTAACGAATCAGAAAATGGCATTGTGTCTGTCAATGAACGTGGGGATCAGGAAGATGGAAAAGGTAAAAAAATAGCGTTTATTGCAGTTATGGCGGTATTTTTTACTGTTATAGCGGTCTTTGCCTATAACTTCTTTTCAGATAGTAGTGATGCTGAGGAAGCAGCCCAATTAAAAGAAAATCAGATAGATCCAAGCCTAGATGCTTCAGCTAAAAGAAGGGATTTTACTAATACTGATCCTATGCCAACGGATGCAGGTCAAAATGCTCAATTTCAAAGCCTAGATGCCTGTCAGGATCAAAGTATTCCTAGACAGCTAACAGACAATAACGGCAATGCTTTAACTTATAACGGCATGTTGGTTTTTCAATGCCAAAATGGTCAGCAGATTTTAAGACAGCCTGAAGCTGCGCCAGTAGTTGAACAACAAGCAGCAAATCAACAGCCTGTAGTAATTCAGCCACAGCCACAACAACAAGCTCAATATGTACCTTTAAACAATGGAAGCCGTTACGGTGGCGGGATCTTTGTCAATCCTTCACAACAAGGCGGGGCGGTTGGCCAGCCGTCAAGCATGAATCATCAAGCAGCTTATAACCAAGTAACAGGCATGATGAAACAGTTTGAACAGGATCAGAATAGTAATAGCCGTTCTGGTAATTTCTCTGGATCTGGTTTGATGTCTTTAGCGCATGATGATGATGAACCTATGCAGCAGCATCAGCCACAACAAGCTACAACTAACATGGCTAGTCATTCCTCTAATAAAGTCCAGGCTAGGTTTATTGGGGATCGAAATTACTTAATTGCTAAAGGTCGTGTAATCCGTTGCAACCTGTCCGTTAAAGTCGTTTCAGAAATTGGCGGTATGGCTTCATGTGTCCTTCCACAACCTGTTTATTCTGATAATGGTCGTGTAGTCCTTGCTGAAGCGGGATCTGAAGTCATTGGAGAATACAAAAGTATTGCAGCACAAGGTCAAAGACGTTTAGGTATCATCTGGTCACGCTTAAAAACTCCGCATGGTGTTATTGTCGATATTGATTCTCCCGCAGCAGACCATTTAGGAACAGGTGGTTTAAGTGGTCGAGTGGATAACCGTTGGGGCGCACGTATCGGTGCAGCGTTTATGCTTTCTTTAGTTCAAGACGCTATTGCTTACGGTATTTCTAAAGAAACAGGTGGGAACAATAGCACTCCTTATATGCTTCAAAACACTTCAGACATGGGTAAATCAATGGCTGAAACAGTGTTGAATGAAACAATCAATATCAAGCCAACAATTTATAAAAATCAGGGTGATGTAGCTTCAATTTACGTGGCCAAAGATATTGATTTCAGAGGTGTGTATGAACTCCGCGCAAAATAATGTTTTAAGCAAGGATGTAATGGTTAGACAGCTATTACTTCCATTAGAAAAATTCTTAAAAACTAAAGGGGTGACTGAAATTGCAATTAACGCACCTAACGAAGTTTGGACGGAATCTAATAAAGGATGGGAAAAGCATTCTATAAATCTGGAAATGGGGCAAATAACAGCTTTAGCTAATGTTATTGCTACCTATACCAATCAACGGATTGGCCAAGAAAACCCTATATTGTCTGCTCAATTGCCTGATGGAGAGCGTATTCAGATTGTTCTACCGCCAGCCATTGAAAATGGAACGGTATCAATGACGATCCGTATTCCTGACGAGTCAAACCGATCATTTCAGGAATATAAAGATCAAGGCTTTTTTGACCACTTCAGATATGGGAAATCTAAAGAGTTTGAGCAGTTTAAACCTGTATTACGTACTGAAGATATTAAGCTAGTCCAGTTTTTAGAAAACAAAGATCTTGAGGGATTTTTTAAATTCGCTGTTCAATGTAAGAAAAATATTGCAGTTGTTGGTGATACTGGTTCTGGTAAAACCACTTTCATGAAGGCAATTTGTCAGTACATTCCTAAAGATGAACGTCTTGTCACTATTGAAGATGTACGTGAGCTTTTTGTTCCACATGAAAACAAGGTACACCTACTTTATTCTAAAGGTGGTCAAGGTAAAGCTAAGGTAACTCCATCTGATCTGATCGCTAGTAATATGCGTATGAAGCCAGACCGTGTATTACTTGCTGAATTACGTGGTGGAGAAGCTTTTGACTTTCTGAAATTGCTTACAACTGGTCACAGTGGATCTATTACAAGTTATCACGCTGAAAGCTGTTCACTGGCTTATGATCGCTATGTCTTTATGTGCAAAGAACATGAACAAGCAAATATCTACGATGCCACTACACTAAAGGAATTAGTTGCTTTAACCATTGATATTATTGTTCATGTTGAAGTGAAGAAAAAATATGATGATGAAAGTAATTTAATAGGTAAAGAACGCTTTATTTCTGAAATCAAATTTGATCCTGTTTCTAAAGTTAAGGCTCAATTTGGTGATGCTGAAATTATTGTCGGGGATCGAGCATGAATAAAAAGATCATGATTCTACTCCTTGCGATTTTTCTAGCAGTCGTTGGTTTCTTTATTACTAAATATCTGGCCGGTGTTCTTTATTACTTAGCTAATAAGACCAATCCATTTCCTGAAGTGAATCTGACAACGTGGGGGTATTATTGGGATTTATATGCACACAATGTACCTGCACAAAAGAAAAAGCTGCAAGGTGCCTTGATCGCTGCACTATTTATCACTTTTGTTCTCCCTGCTTTAGTCATTGCGAGTCTGTTTAATAAAAAACAGTCGTTACATGGTGATGCCAGATTTGCCACAACAAAAGAAATTCAGAAATCTGGATTGATGGGAAATAAGGGAATTTTAGTAGGGAAATATCATAATAAATATTTAATGCTTGGCGGTCAGCAATTTGTACTTCTGGCTGCTCCGACACGAAGCGGTAAAGGTGTAGCGATTGTTATTCCTAACCTTCTAAACTATTCGGATAGTGTAGTTGTATTGGATTTGAAGCTTGAAAACTTCCTATTAACTTCTAAATTTCGTGCTAAGAATGGCCAGAAAGTTTATCTATTCAGCCCATTTTCTGAAGATCTAAAATCTCACAAATGGAATCCATTTGATACCGTTAGTCATGACGAAAATTTTAGAGTAGGTGAAATTCTTGCTATTGGTCGAAGCTTCTACCCTGTGACTGGTGATGCTAAAACCGATTTCTGGAATGACAATGCTAATAACTTATTTCTTGGCATAGCCCTATATCTATTTGAAACTGAAGATCTGCCTGTAACTATGGGCGAGGTTTTAAGACAGAGTTCAGGTAAAGGTAAGCCAATTCAGGATCATATTAGATCTATTATTGATGAAAGAGCGCAAAGTGATAAACCGCTTAGTGATACTTGCCTAGATGCTTTAAACCGTTTTTTAAGTTCACCAGACAATACGCTCGGTAACATCATTTCTACTTTTACCTCCCCTTTAACGATTTTTGCGAACCCGATTGTGGACGCTGCAACTTCATCAAGTGACTTTAAACTTGAAGATGTACGCAGACAAAGAATGTCTATTTATTTTGGTGTTCAACCCAACCGCTTAGGGGATGCTAAGAACTTAATCAATCTGTTTTATTCACTCTTAATTGATGTGAATCTAAAAACACTGCCACAACAAGATTCATCTTTGAAATACCAGTGCCTAGTCGTGAATGATGAAGCAACGGCTGTCGGTAAAGTAGCGAAAATTGCAGACGCTAACTCATTTATTGCGGGTTATAACATTCGTTTATTAACAATTATTCAGTCTATTGGCCAGTTAGAGGACGTTTATAAAACTCAAACTAGGGGGCTTGTAACTAACCATGCTTTGCAGATCGTTTACCCGCCTAGAGAACAACGAGATGCTAATGAATATAGTGAAATGCTTGGCTATTTCACTTTCAAAGCAAAATCTAAAGGCCAAAGCCGTTCTATGGCATGGGGGCAAGGTGGCTCTAATTCAGAAAATGAATCAGATCAAAGACGAGCTTTAATGCTTCCTCAAGAGTTAAAAGAATTGTCGCAAGATAAAGAAATTATCTTTATGGAAAATACAAAACCTATCATGTGTGAAAAGGCTAAGTATTTTAATGACAGTGCTTTTGTGGATCGCTTAAAGTCCGTTTCTCCTAGCATGAAAGCAATTAAAGGTTTTCCAACTCACAAGCAATTAGAAAAAATTGCCTTTGAGGATCTGGAACTTTCAATTCCTATTCCTGATTTAGACGTAAAGCTGCATAAGGCAAAAATTGAAAAACGTATAACTGAAATTACTACAGTAGAACAGGCTGAACAGATAGATATTTCTAGCTTGGTTATCCCTGAATTTCAGTTAGATAAAACAGTTTTTGAAGATCCAGAAAATCCACAACCTGAAGAATGTCTACAAGTGGTCGATCAATTTTTTGGGGCTATTGAATGGGAAGAAGATACTGAAGCGCAAAATATTGTCGATGACTTCTTTAGCCAGGTGGAAGCTAGTGCTGAAAATCCAATAGAAAGCCTAGTTGCTGTGGGTGAACCAGAACAAATGGAAAATCTAGTTGCAGCAGATGAATCAGATCCTCTGGCCATGATTGCTGAAATGGAAAATCTGGTTGCAGTAGATGAACCAGAACAAATGGAAAATCTAATTGCAGCAGATGAATCAGATCCTCTGGCCATGATTGCTGAAATGGAAAATCTGGTTGCAGTAGATGAACCAGAACAAATGGAAAACCTTGTTGCAGCAGATGAATCAGATCCTCTGGCCATGATTGCCGAAATGGAAAATCTGGTTGCAGTAGATGAACCAGAACAAGTGGAAAACCTTGTTGCAGCAGATGATGAACAGCTAACTAATTTAGATATAGATGACGTTTATCGGGCGTTTTCAAACCAAGTTAATTCTAAATAAGGAAACTATTATGAAAAAAATCTCTCTTACATTAATCAGCCTTGCCTTATCTTTTTCAGTTGTGGGCTGTACTTCAAATAAAGCTGTGACCAGTCCTAATGGCTTTTCATCTAAAGCAGTTAATCAACCTGACACTGTAAAAAACTATATGCAAAGCATAGTGGTATATCAGCAAAATAAAGATTTAAGCACTGAAACTGAAAGACAAATTGCACTTCTAACAGATAAATATATTCAAACAAAAATGATCATTGACGAAGCAGCACGTCGCCAAAATACTTCTAATCAATAAGGACTTGATCATGACTGAAGCAAACAAGGTCGATAAACCTAGTTCTAATAAAGAACAAACAGGCTATACCAAGCTTGGCCAGACGCTAGAAACGAATCAAGCTGAAGTCAATTCAATTGAAAAAGCTGAAAATATAGATATTTCAAAAGGCTTAAAAGGTATTAATCAAGATCCTGAAGAAACTAAGGTAACTGATACCAAAAAGCTAAAAGCTGACGACAGTAAAGAATCTAGTGAAGAAGGCATACCTAAAGCATTGCTCAATAAATATTATGTGGTAGATGACAAATATCACTTTAAAGGCAATCCTGAAAAAGTAGCTTTTGAAGATTCTGGAAAAGCCTTAAAAACCACAATTGATGATAAGCATATAGCTGCTTCAATGGTGGAAGTAGCAAAAGCTAAAAAATGGGAAACAATACAGGTTAAAGGCTCTGACGAATTTAAACGGAATGTATGGCTTGAAGCTTCAATGAAGGGTATGACTGTAAAAGGTTATGAACCTCGTGATATTGATTTAGCTTTGCTCAATGATATGAAAAAAGACCAGGGTAAAGAGGTAGTTCAAAATACTATTGAAAAAGGTACTGAACGCCAGAAAGAAAAGCCTTTAAATAATCAGGAAAAAGTAGATCCAGTGCAGGAACGGAAGGAAAAACTTAATAACCTGTCAGAACAGGAAAAAGCTTTACTGACAGTTTTTGATAAAAAAATGAAAGCTGACGGTTTCACAGAAAAGCAGCGCACAGCCAGTATAAACGTTGCGGTTGAACAGCTTAATCAGAAAAAAATGCACGTTGGAAAATTAGTAGATCATGGTGCAGCACCTTATAAGCATGATCCTAAAAATAACAGCAGCTACTACGCCACTATTGAAAATAGTAAAGGTGAAAAAAATACAATCTGGGCGAAGGATCTGGAACGTACTTTGAAAGAACAAAATATTATTAAGAATGATGATATTGTCCTAACCTATAAAGGGTCTAACAAAGTCGAAGTGAATACTAAAGAAATTGATCCTAAAACTGGACTGCCAACAGGCGCAAGAGTTCAAACATTGGCAAATAAAGGGAAGTGGGAAGCCCAAAGCTTGAGTAAATTGAAAGAAACAACTGAAAAAGCTCTAACCAAAAATGATAAAACTAAGCTTCAGATTCAACACAATGCCGATATTCAAAATCAGAAATTTCATAAGCCAAAATTAACGGCTTATGATGCCAATGCTCCAAAACAGCAGCTAGTACAGCAGCCACAAGTTAAAACTCAAGAGAGAAATAAAAATAAAGATATATCTCGATAATCTAGGCCACGAAAACACCCATTAAGGGTGTTTTTTTATATCCCGCTACTAGATCAGATGGGAGCAGTTTATTTTCTGCGGTCGCCATTTAAAAAGCACAGCTTTTTAAAGCTCGCTTGAAAATCAACGGTAATCAGGGAAGGGAGAACTTAACTGATTGCGCCAGTTCGTAAAGTAGACACTTTGCTCTGATATACCTTCTATGAATCTGCATTGGATAGGTAGAATAGATGCCTGGACAATAGCTGCAGCTTGCAGCAATTGTCCAAGCATCAGGATTAGACGTTTTAGGGATTATGGACCAGACAATAATATTGGCAATCCATAATCTACTAAAACCAATAGAAGGTTAAACTTGGGATATTGCTTGTATTGTCCACCTGTGGACTATATAATCAAATTTAATCTGATTAAGGATAGTAAATAATGACAAATGCAGATTTTAAACTGCTAGTTGAATCATTGGGATTTTATAACCCTGAAGCGATACGTGATTATTTCAAAGCTATAGGCTTTAATGAATCTATTAACGTCCGACCAATCCAATATTGGTTAAATGGTAAGAGTGTAGCTCTCAATATGCCGATTCCAGACGATGTGGTTGAGCATTTTAAGCAGCTTGAACAAATGAAAATTGAGTTATCAGGCGAAGAAAAATTTAAGAAAAATTGCTTTCTCTACAAAGATAAATATCTAATGTGGGAAAAATTCCCTGAATTAAATGGATTGCCTAGCACGTATCTTAATCAACTCATGATTCTGGTGAATATGCTGCATGGTTATAGAGAAATGCAGTATTGCACAAGCTACTGAAGGTTATGGAATGAAAAAACAGGGTCTATCTATTGCTGAGCTAATTAGTAAACGCAATAAGATTGTTTATACAATCTGCGGATTGTTGGTCTTACTGACAGCATTATCCTTTGCCAGATACTTTTTAAATTTTAGTATTCTTTATCTTTTAATCTTGCTTATTCCATTCTTTACTCTGATGTATTGGATGATACAAATCACTGAAGATATAAAAATAAGAAACCAGGAATCTATCGCAAAATAGAAAGGCTATGCAGTGATATTCAATGAATTTTGTGGCTTTGAGCTATTCCAAGATGGCAGGAACAATATCAGTACTTCATTAGATCAAAGAAGGACAAGATTTAAAAAATGGAGAATCGCTAAATAAAAATGGAAACCTGATTAAGTGAGTCAAAAAGCGTGGAGAATAATCTACGCTTTAGATATGATTTTACCGCAGGTTTATTTGACTTACGTAAAATAGGCTTGAAAAAATGATTTTTTGTAGTGAGCTTTAAAATTGAAAAAACAAGGTAGAAATGACTTATGTGAATGTAAATCTGGAAAAAAATATAAAAAATGCTGTCTGATGTATGAAATCAAGGACAGACTACCTTTATCTAATCAACTTAATCTTAGTGATGAGGGTAAAAAATTCTACGGAACGATAATGAATCAATTTAGTCAAATTGACGAATTATTGAGAATTTTCTGTAAAGAAAATGGCTTTTATTATTTTAGAGGAATGTCTATAAATGATCACTTACAAATATTAGAAAAATTTAACAATGATAATTTAACAAAAGATGATTTTTTCAAAGTATATAGAGAAAAGACTTCGCTAGAATATGTGAATCGAATTTTACTTTCATTATATTGTGATCATATTGAATCTTTTAAAAAAAGAAAGAAACAGTTGGAATCAACTTGTAATGCTTACTTTTCTGGTCAATATGATTTAGCAATAATTTCTTCTTTTGTACTTATAGAAGGAATTTTAAGAGACATTGGAGAATTAAATCCGAAAGATAAAATTAAACCAACAGTACCAAGGATTGGACACGAAGAAGAAGGCCGTTATCATCATCAAGATGGTATCGGATATTTTAATGCATTTATAACAAAATTATTTGAGGGAGCTGTTGATGTTTCTGAATTTAATAGAAATACTATATTACATGGTTTTAATATAGATTCATTTAATCAACATAATTCATTGATATTATTGTTAACTTTATTAGAAATAGGGGATTACATGTTTAATAAAGAAAATTATATTAAATCTATTTCTGGGAACTTTAATTTCGCCCCTTATATGATAAATAATGGATCTCTTTCATAAGCCCAAAAACGATCATCTGTTTGATGAGTAATTACACTCTGGATTTCCTAAGACTCATGCATAATCGATGCATGAAATTCATCGATTAAAAGAAGCTTTCTGAAACACAGTTCAAGCGATATACAGGCATCTCATTGTCAACTTTAGACTATGAAAAGCCCCATCAATGGTTACATGTGGTTAGAATTTAGGTAGCTATTCACTTTTTAATTTAGTTAACTGTTATTAGACTATTGAAATTCTTAAGTTTGTAGATGAAGCCTACATCTTGAGTTATATTTGGTTATTGTAAAATAATCAGAGTGCTCAAATGAAAATTGAAAAGGCCGAGATAAAAAATTTTAGGAAATTAAAAGATTGTTCTATTAGTTTTTCTTCAGAACAAACAATCTTAGTAGGTGCAAACAATAGCGGAAAAACATCAGCAATTAAGGCCTTAAAACTATTTTTATCTGAAAAAGATCAGGGTGATACTTTTAAATATACAGATTTTACATTTGATAATTGGAGCTCATTAAATGAGAGAGCCATAAATTGGTTGAATGAAAACTCTATAATGAGTAAAGAAGAAGAAGAGCAAGAGTGGAATAGGTATTGCCCAGTTTTAGATTTGATAATTGATGTGGAATCTTCAGAAATTCATCACGTTATAGATTTTTTACCATCTTTAGATTGGGATGGTGGTTTTGTTGGCTTAAGATTTAGGCTAGAACCTAAAAATATAGAGGACTTAAGAGCAGATTTTGTAGAGGTCTGTAAGGAAAATAAGAGAATTATAGGGGCCAATACTCATATAGATATCCAAGATATCTGGCCATATAATAATATTCAAGAATTTTTAAGCCGTTATTTAGATAAATATTTTAAAATAAAAACTTATATAATTGATCCGTTAAACCCTTGCACTGATGAGATTTTGTTAGAAAAAACAGATCCTTTAAAAGGGCTTATTAAAGTTAGTGTTATTGATGATGATGCTGGATTTTTTAATAGTAATGGAGCAAAAGACTTATTATCTAACATTATTCAAAAATACTATAAAACCCATTTTGATAATGATGATCGTGTAAAAACTGAAAATGACTTAAGGGCAATCAAAGCCGTAAACGATTCTAAAATAGTTTTTGATAGTACTCTAGCTGAAACTTTTTCAAAAGTTTTAGAGGAAGTAAAGGAGTTAGGATATCCTGGAAGTAAGAATGATCCCAATATCAGTATTTCTAGTAAAGTTAATCAAATTGAATCTTTAGGACATGAAGGAGCAATTAGGTTTAAAATTAATAACGATGAGGGGGATGAGGTTCGAATTCCAGAAGCTTTAAATGGACTTGGTTTTAGAAGATTAATCTCAATTACATTAGAATTAATAAACTTTAGAGAATCTTGGCTGAGAACTAACAAGTTAGATCAGGCATCAATTGAACCATTACATTTAGTATTAATAGAAGAACCGGAAGCCCATTTACATGCTCAAGTTCAACAAGTATTCATAAAAAAAGCTCATGAAACATTGTGCTTAAATTTGCCTAATCATTGTAATTGCCAACTATTGGTAAGTACACATTCAAGTTATTTAGCAAAGGAGCTAGATTTTTCAAACTTGCGTTATTTCAAAAGGAAAAATCATGATTTGATACCACATGCTGAAGTGATTGATCTTTCAAAAACTTTTGAAGAAGATGCGCTACAAAACTCAAAATTTGTTACTCGTTATATCCAGACAACACATTGTGATTTATTTTTTGCAAATGGAGTGATATTAGTTGAGGGAGATGCAGAACGACTGTTAGTACCACATTTTATTAAAAATGAATTTAAAAATCTCAACCAAAGCTATATTTCAATTCTTTCCGTAGGAGGAGCACATGCACATAGATTAAGAAATTTAATTGAAAAGCTAGATCTACCTTGTCTCGTAATTACTGATTTGGATTCAGTTAAGAAAGAAAATGTTGGTAAAAAAAATAGAGCATCTTTTGAAAAATTTATTTCAGATTTAAAAGTATCTGAGGGGAAATTTTTTGAATATAGACATATCGTTAATAAAATTTGGAAACCAGAATTTACTTATAATAATGATGGAACTATTAAAATGAATGAAAGTAAGACAATTCCTGATGTAAATAAGGGTTTGCTTACAAACAATACTACTTTAAGAAACTGGATTCCTAAATTGAAGTCGATTGATGAACTATTATTTCTGGATTATGGTAAAAAATTAGAGAAGAATACGAGAATTTGTTTTCAAACCCCAGTAAATATTAATTTTAAAGAACAGATGAAAACTGTTTATCCTTATACATTTGAAGAGTCAATATATTTTGAAAATTTGGTTATAATTAATGATAAGTTTACTACTAAGAAAATAAAAAATAGTCCAAAAGTTAAAGCAACAGGTGTGCTTTATAAAATGCTGAAAGCAGAAGAAAATGATGAGTTTAATAACTATCGTGCTGATGTTTTTGCTGCACTTGAAAACAATAAAGTTGATATGGCTATGGACTTAATTTATGGCCTAGATCCGCAAGAACTTAAGGCACCAAAATATATAAAAGAGGGATTAGAGTGGCTAGAAAGTGCAATAGTTGGTACTACAAAAGTTGAAGATGAACAAAAAGTAGCAGGAGGTCAAGATGCTGCATGAAGTTACCTCAGATTTAGAAGAGGAGATTTTCAATTTTGTTGCTTCTAAACCGCCTCAAAGCTTTATCTTGTATGCAGGAGCAGGAGCAGGAAAAACACATACTTTGCATCAGACTTTAAAAAAAATAAAAGAGAGAATTCTTTTTAATTTTATTCGAGAAAATAAGAAATTAGCTATTATCACTTATACTAATGCGGCTTGTGACGAAATTAAAGAGCGGGTAAATTATGATGATAACTTTTTCATTAATACAATACATAGTTTCGCTTGGAGTTTAATATCCCCATTTACTAAGGAGATTAAAGACATTCTAGAACAAAAGCTAAATAGCATTATTATCGAAGAGGAAATAGGGCTACAGAAAGCCAGAGATCCAAATAATAAAGCTAGCCTTGAACGAAAGAGTAAAATTAGTCGAGCAAAAAAAAGATTACTATCATTAGATACTACGAAAAATTTTACTTATAATCCCAACTCTTCAAATGTGGAAGAAACATCTTTAGAACACTCAGAAATAATTGATATTTTTTATAGACTTCTTTTAGAAAAAAAATCTTTTAGAAAAATTTTAGTAAATAAGTATCCGATACTTTTCTTAGATGAGGCTCAAGATACGTATGAAAAGGTAATAGATGCTTTAATTCAGACACAGATCGAGTTTAATAATCAATTTGTCATTGGTTTGTTCGGTGATAATATGCAAAGAATATTCCAAAATAATTCTAAAAAAATTGATTTTGGTCTTCCTGAAAGTTGGGCACGCCCTAAGAAGTTTGATAATTGGAGGTGTCCTCAGAGAGTTGTTAAGTTAATAAATAAAATTAGATTTGATGATGATCAGTTCGAACAAGAAGCTAAGAAAGATTTACATGGTTTCGTAAGGTGTCTAATTGTTGACACCACGTCTTCATCTGTTGATAAGTTAGTTGTAGAGGAGCAAATATGTACAATTATGGAGGGAGTTACTAATGACCAGCTCTGGAACGCCCCATCTGAAGTAAAAACTTTGATTTTAGAACACCATATGGCTGCTACTCGATCTAATTTCCATACATTTTATAAGCCATTATATGATGACAAAGGCATAAGAAGTAAATTAAGTACTGCTGATACACAAGCTTTAAGGTTTTTAATAGGAGTTTTTTATAACTTTATTAGTGCAGTGAAATATCAGGAGGGTTTTAAAATTATAAAAATATTGAGAAATAACTCAGAAATCTTTAAAGATTTTTCTACCTTAAATAATCAGCTGATTTATTTAAAAGAAATTAATAATAAGAAAAATAGACTATTTGAGTTGATTGTAGATGTGGAGAATAATACCATTAAAAATATTCTTAATTATATTTATGATAATGATCTTTTAAATATTCCTGAAGTACTAATACAAGCATTAACGTTAAATGAAGATAATATCGCTATTAATAATATGGCATCTGATGTTCAAGCTTATAGTAATGCTCTAAATTCAAAAGTAGATGAATTAATTAATTATGCAAATTACATTGATGGCAGATCATCATTCGATACACATCAAGGCGTCAAGGGGTTGCAGTTTGAAAGAGTTATGGCGATATTGGATGATGATGAGACTGGGGGGTTTTTATTTGATTATGATAAATTTTTAGGGATAAAAAACCTAAGTGAAAGAGATAGAGATAATGAAGTTCAAGGTGTGGATAGTGCTATATCTCGAACTCGTAGATTATTCTATGTAATTTGTAGTCGTTCTGAAAAAAGTTTAGCTGTTGTTTGCTACACGAAAAATCCTACTTTGCTAAAAGAAAAGTTAATTGAGAAAGAATGGTTTGAACAAGAAGAAATTATTTTGATTTAAATATTGTAAATAAACCGCCATTTAAGGCGGTTTTTTATGACTGACAAACTATGAGTCGCGTGATGGCAAAATAATCACAATGGGAGTCTAGCTTCCGTTGTAATAATAGGGTATACCCTAAAGTTACAATCTGAAAGTTCATGAAATTATGTATCATTTAAATGATTTTTAATCATAAGTAACATGTAACTTTAGTATTAAAGATTTATAATTTACGAAATTGTTCATTTTTATCCAATTGGGGCGTGAAAAAGTGAAAGGCCAAAAAGTAGGGTATGTCCGGGTAAGTTCTGTCGAGCAAAACACTGGACGTCAACTTGAAGGAATTGAGGTCGACCGAATTTTTGTTGACCGTGCTTCAGGTAAAAATACTGACCGATCTAAATTTCAGGAAATGTTGAACTATGTTCGGGAAGGGGACAGGGTGATTGTACATTCAATGGATCGTTTTGCGCGAAGCCTAAAAGATTTGGTCACTGAAGTAGATAAACTGGTCAAACGAGGGATCGCCATCCAGTTTGTAAAAGAAAATATTACTTTTACAGCCGAATCCACCCCGATGGATAATTTGATGCTTCAAATGATGGGTGCTTTTGCACAGTTCGAACGTGAGATCATTTTAGAGCGGCAAAAGGAAGGAATAAAACTCGCCTCTGCTCAGGGGAAGTACAAAGGTCGGGTGCATAAACTAAAGCCTGACCAAGCTGAAGCTTTACGACAAGCATGGAAGGAGGGGAAGTATCCATCGAAAATGGCATTAGGGAAAGCTTTTGGGATTAGTCGTCAGGCGGTATACCGATATTTACAAGTTAGTGAATAGCTTATTGGGATTAGCAACTAAATTTAGTTTAACTTATAAAAATCATGAAACACTGTTCGAATTTTAAGCGTGAAACATGAATAATCAATAAAAAGCCGCTCTGGTGCCTTACTTCCTAGAGCAGCTTAATCTAATATACTGAAATTTAATGATAAATATAAAGTGTTTCGTATAAGGTGTATTATGTTAATTTTAGAAAAAACTTAAAATTATCTATTAAAGAATCATATATTTTTGGATTACTTATAAGTGAAATAGCACCTATATAGTGCAGGCTTAGCTAGAAAAACTATAACACTCTAAGAAAGTATGGGTTTTTATGTACAAGGTAATTTCATGAGAAGCCAGATGATAAAATTCGAGGCTCCCCAATTTTGTAAATCAAATATATGCAAAATAATGTGAGTAAGCCGGCAGTACCAGCATTAACACTGGCTGCACTAGGAGTAGTATTCGGCGATATAGGAACGAGTCCATTATATGCATTAAAAGAAAGCTTTCATGCGACACGCGGGCTACCTATTAATGAACTTAATATCCTGGGAATTCTCTCTTTAATCTTTTGGACCATTACCTTAATTGTTTCGCTTAAATATGTTTTGGTGATCATGAGAGCTGATAACAATGGTGAAGGGGGTATCATGGCATTACTCGCCTTAAACCTTAGGCAAAAAGGATTGTCCCGTGGAAAAAGACTGGCAATCATTATCTTAGGTTTCATTGGAGCATCCTTATTCTTCGGTGACGGTATCATCACCCCTGCTATTTCTGTTTTATCTGCAGTTGAGGGACTTTCTGTTGCTGCCCCGTCATTTGATCGCTTCATTATTCCAATCAGTATTGGAATTCTTATAGCTCTCTTTGCCGTTCAAAAACATGGGACTGCAATGATGGGGAAGTTTTTTGGTCCTATTACCCTGTTATGGTTCCTATCTATTGGTGCCATTGGCATTATGAGTATTATTCAAAGTCCATTTGTTCTTGCATTATTCAGCCCACACTGGGCTTTTTTATTCGTTATTAACAATCCTCTTATTTCATTTTTTGTGATGGGAGCTGTGGTTTTAACAGTAACAGGTGGTGAAGCCTTATATGCGGATATGGGACATTTTGGTATTTTACCGATCAAGTTAGGCTGGTTTTTAATTGTACTGCCATGTCTGATGCTGAATTATGCTGGACAAGGAGCATTACTGTTAAGAGATCCTTCGGCTATCACCAATCCTTTTTACCTGCTTCTGCCTTCAGCCCTTCTATATCCTATGATTATTCTGGCTACTGCAGCTGCAGTGATTGCCTCACAGGCTTTAATCAGTGGGGTATTCTCTATGGCTAAACAGGCAATACAGTTGGGATATCTACCTAGGCTTACAGTTTTACATACCTCCGCTTCGGAAATTGGACAAATTTATATTCCATTACTGAACTGGCTCCTGTTTATCTCTATCACCATCTTGATCTTAATATTTGAAAGTAGCAGCAAGTTGGCAGGTGCTTATGGTCTGGCCGTCACTGTGACCATGTTCTGTGACACACTGTTAGTAGCTTTTCTGGCTTATAGTTACTGGAAATGGAAAACATGGAAAGTCTTACTGTTCATTATTCCATTCGCCTTTATTGATCTGGTTTTGCTGAGTTCAAACCTATTAAAAGTACTGATTGGAGGCTGGGTACCAGTCGTTATTGCGGTTATTGTTTTTACCCTCATGATGACCTGGAAAAAAGGCAGAGAGATTCTTCAGGACAAACTGCAGAAGGAAACGCTTCCACTGAATGTGTTTCTTGAGCACCTTGAACAGACAGGTCAGAAAGTGAGTGGAAATGCCGTATTTTTAACTGGAACGCCTCAAGTCGTACCCCATGCGCTTTTACATAATTTAAAGCATAATAAAGTTCTGCATGAACGTAATTTTTTGGTGACAATCAAGACTTCTGAAATCCCGTATGTTGATGAAGCTAAGCGAATCGTTACTGAAGTACTAGAGAATGGTTTTTTCAGAATAACGATCCATTATGGATTTAAAGAAGAGCCTAATGTGCCTCATTCATTGAAACAAGCTTTTTCAGTACTGGATCTTGAGTATGACTTAATGAATACCAGCTTCTTTGTTTCTAGAGAAAGATTAATTCCAAGTCTGTCCAGCAAGATGTCTACATGGCGTGAAAAGTTATTTGTCGCAATGCAAAAAAATACCAGCCCTGTCAGTGATTTTTATAAAATCCCTTCTAACCGGGTGGTAGAGCTAGGTAGTCAGATTGAAATTTAAGAATTTCTAAAATGAATAGGCACCTTTAAATAAGGGTGCCTATCTGATCAGAATAAATCTTTTACTTTAATTTTCCAATAGTTGACCAATCTCTAAAGCTGAATAACCACGTTCTTTAAAGATCAAAATAATTGCTTTTTTATAATCTTCAGAAGTAGAGGTCTTATATTTTGTTCTCTGTACACGACAAATTTCACAGAACCCTTATCCTATCAGGGTTCTGCCTTCTTAAAATTGTGAACCGTACCGGGTTTGTCGGAGAGTCAATATTCTGAGAGACTATCCCGATGACAAAATTAAAATATACCCCTGAAATCAGAGAAAGAGCGGTTCAATTATTGATTGAATCTGAAAAAGATTATCC
>NZ_JBWZQN010000025.1:0-40573 GCF_056724605.1 Prolinoborus fasciculus
AATGTATATCGTTGGCAGAAGAAATTATTTAGACCAGTTATCAAAAACTTCATTGATGACTTTATTCTCGATAAAAATCATCTGCTACCACAGAGAATCTATAAATAATAGTGCGTAAGTCCTATTTTGATAAAGAGATTTTTTAAACCGCTTATCGAATCATCAAGCCAGCCGCAAGTTTAATTCAATCGCAAACTGCTTTAAATCGTGAGATAGGTATTTTCCCAGCGATTGCCGCTAAAACTACCCTCTAGCAGTTGGACGTAGTGGCCATAAACCTGATCGATGGCAATACAGTCATCTACATCCAGCACGCGGTCGGTATGCTGTTTTTGCCAGTGCCGGGCGAAGTAAGCTTTACCGCGCTGTTTAGCGACCATAGCATTCTGCGCAACCACCAACACATAACGATGTAACTCACCAAACTCACGTGGATCATAACCACCCAGATTAATCAGCCAAAGTTTTTCATCGGATTGCTGTGGCTGTGCATCAGTAAATTGCAGCACATAGGACTTGCCCTCGAACTCTAGCCCGTTGATTTGCGCCCAGGCATCAATATGCAAGCCTTTCTGTTCCGCAAACCAGGCATTTTTTAATTGCGGATAGGTATCTTCCAGACTCTCCCCCACAGCCAAAACCACATCATGAACTTCTGTATTGGCACGGGCATGACGACCACCGAGCATTACAATAAACAGGCTGGGCATTACATTTCCTTGTTAGTGTCAATCTTTAAGATCATTTCATTAATGCTTGCCAGTATAGCGCAAAGCTATTCCATGATGATGTAGCCATCTGCCAAGGACAAATTTGCATCATCAGCCTGACTGAATTTGCGCAAAACAGCATGAAGTCATTCGGTACCGATATACATCTCGAGGATCAGTTTAAGTCTATGTCGGACTCAAAAAACCATTTTCAGTGAATACAATTGGCTAGCGAATCATTTCCGATCATTTTCATCAGGATTTACAGCAGAAGATGATTATTTTTTTGTACAAAATATAAACACGGCTAAACCATACAAATCTGTACAAATTTTCACCCAAATTTCAATCTAAAGGCATATTTCGTTGACTGAAATGCGCTGAAAGACGATACTCTCAATGTTTTTATTTAAGCAAATCGGTTCAAAGAGGCTGGGCCAAAAGTTCGGTCCTCAGAAACTCAATCCAACGCAAGGGGCTATATATGGCTGGTGGAAAGTCAACTATCATTTACACACTGACCGACGAGGCGCCATTACTGGCGACTTATTCTCTGCTGCCGATCATTGAGACCTTTACTAAGCCAGCTGGCGTTGAGATCGTCAAAAGTGACATCTCTGTAGCTGTGCGCGTGCTCTCCGAATTTACAGATTACCTAAGCGAAGAGCAAAAGGTGCCTGACACTCTAGCTGAGCTAGGTCGTCTTACACAAGATCCAGACACGAACATTATCAAACTCCCAAATATCAGTGCTTCTGTTGGCCAGCTAACAGCGTGTATCAAGGAACTTCAGTCTAAAGGCTATGCAATCCCTGACTATCCTGAAAACCCGACCACTGAAGAAGAAAAAGCAATCAAGGCACGTTATAGCAAATGTCTTGGTTCAGCAGTAAACCCTGTTCTACGTGAAGGTAACTCAGACCGTCGTGCACCTGCTGCCGTTAAAAACTACGTGAAAAAACACCCGCACTCTATGAGCGAGTGGAAACAGTGGTCGCAAACTCACGTTTCACACATGGACGAAGGTGACTTCTACCACGGCGAAAAGTCGATGACTTTAGACCGCGCACGGAATGTAAAAATGGAATTGATCACCAAGTCTGGTGAAGCGATTGTTCTTAAGCCAAAAGTTGCGCTTCTGGACGGCGAAATCATCGATTCAATGTTCATGAGCAAGAAAGCACTTTGCGACTTCTACGAGAAAGAACTTGAAGACTGTCGTGAAGCAGGCATCCTGTTCTCTTTACACGTTAAAGCAACCATGATGAAGGTGTCTCACCCAATCGTA
The DNA here is from genome assembly GCF_056724605.1 of Prolinoborus fasciculus. The sequence goes on from NZ_JBWZQN010000025.1 coordinate 1,999, forward strand.
TTTGGTCACTGTGTAAGAATCTACTACAAAGAAGCATTCGAAAAACATGGCAAGCTTTTTGATGAGCTTGGCATTAATGTCAATAACGGTATGGCGGGTCTTTACGAAAAGCTTGAAACTTTACCAACCTCTGTACGTGAAGAAATCATTGCTGATTTACATGCTTGTCAAGAACACCGTCCAGCTTTAGCGATGGTTGATTCTGCAAAAGGCATCACTAACTTCCATTCACCAAACGACGTGATTGTAGATGCTTCTATGCCTGCAATGATTCGTGGTGGCGGTAAAATGTGGGGCGCTGACGGCAAGCCTTACGACTGTAAAGCAGTCATGCCTGAATCAACTTTCGCACGTATTTACCAGGAAATGATCAATTTCTGTAAATGGAATGGCAACTTCGATCCAAAAACCATGGGTACTGTACCTAACGTTGGTTTGATGGCGCAAAAAGCGGAAGAATACGGTTCACACGACAAGACTTTCGAAATTCCTGAAGCAGGTGTTGCGAACATCACTGACCTAGAAACAGGCGAAGTGTTGATGTCACAAAACGTGGAAGAAGGCGATATCTGGCGTATGTGTCAGGTGAAAGACGCACCGATCCGCGACTGGGTAAAACTTGCAGTTACTCGTGCACGCAACTCTGGCATGCCGGCAATCTTCTGGCTTGACCCGTACCGTCCACACGAAAACGAACTGATCAAGAAAGTTGAAAAATACCTGAAAGATCATGACACCACTGGTCTTGACATCCAGATCATGTCACAAGTACGTGCAATGCGTTATACGCTTGAACGTGTTGCTCGCGGTCTAGATACTATTTCTGTAACAGGTAACATCCTGCGTGACTACCTGACTGACTTGTTCCCAATCATGGAACTTGGTACTTCTGCGAAAATGCTTTCTATCGTGCCTTTGATGGCTGGTGGCGGCATGTACGAAACAGGTGCAGGCGGTTCTGCGCCTAAACACGTACAACAGCTTGTAGAAGAAAACCACTTACGCTGGGATTCTTTAGGTGAATTCTTGGCTCTTGCTGTATCTCTTGAAGAGCTTGGCATCAAAGAAGACAACGCACGTGCGAAACTTCTTGCGAAGACACTTGACCAGGCAACAGGTCAACTTCTTGACAACGACAAGTCTCCTTCACGCCGTACTGGTGAACTAGACAACCGTGGCAGCCATTTCTACCTTGCTAAATTCTGGGCTGAAGCACTGGCTGCTCAAGACGAAGATGCTGAACTTAAAGCGAAATTTGCGCCGATTGCTCAAGCACTTGCTGACAACGAAGCGAAGATTATTGCTGAGCTGAACGAAGTTCAAGGTAAATCTGTAGACATCGGTGGTTACTACGCAGTAGATCCAGCGAAAGTGGGTGCAGTAATGCGTCCAAGCGCTACATTAAACTCAATCCTTGAGTCTTTTGCTGCGTAATCGCATGAAAGCTTAAAGATGATTTAAAAAACCGGTCCTTGGGGCCGGTTTTTTTATATCTTGAGTTTTTCACCCAGGGATTTATGCAGGTACTTATTTGCCAAAGTAATCGGATATTCCAAAACACAAACAATTTAAAAGGTACAGTTGAAATGATGCATCATTTTAATTTTTATAAATTTCAGGCAATAAAAAACCCCAAGACTGAATATGCTTGGGGTTTTTTAGAATTTTGGTCCCGAGGGTCGGACTCGAACCGACACGTCATCTCTGACAGCGGATTTTGAGTCCGCCGCGTCTACCAATTTCACCACCTCGGGAGTGGATGAAAGGTATAATACGCGATTTCTCAGCACTGTCAACGCAGAATATTTACATTTGTTTATTTTTAAAACAAATCGCATTTTTTCGTTTTAAAATCGAGCAATTCCCGCCATAAAAAAGAAAAAAGTTTATACTAGCCGCAGTTTTTTTAGCGTAAATCATCATGCAACTTTCTGATTTTAATTTTGATCTCCCCGATGAGCTGATTGCTCGCTACCCACTGGAAACACGCAGTGCCTCTCGCCTGTTGCACCTCGATGCCCAAGGTCAATATCATGACCATCAATTTACCGATATTCTGGATTTACTTGAAGACGGCGACTTGTTGGTATTAAACGACACCAAAGTCATGAAGGCCCGTTTAAAAGGTAAACGTGCTTCAGGCGGTGCGGTAGAAGTGCTGGTTGAGCGTATGCAAGATCGCTTTATTGCCTATTGTCATATTAAGGCCAGCAACACTCCGAAAGCCGGTGCAGAACTTTTTATTGGCCCGGATGCAGTGAAAGTGACCGTACAAGGCCGTCATGAAAATCTGTTTATTGTAGAATTTTCACAACCAATTCTCGATGTGCTGGATCAATACGGCGCCTTGCCGATTCCGCCTTATTTCAACCGTGAAGCGGAAGAGATTGATACTGAACGTTATCAAACCGTGTTTAATGACCCAACCAAACTGGCCAGCGTTGCAGCACCTACTGCCAGCCTGCATTTTGATGCCGATCTGTTGGCAAAATTGGAAGCCAAAGGGATTCAAAAAACTTTTGTGACCCTACATGTTGGTGCAGGTACTTTCCTGCCAGTGCGTACCGATGATATTCAAAATCACATCATGCACAGCGAATGGTGCGACGTCCCTGAAACTGCGGTCGAGATGATTCGTCAGACTAAAGCCCGCGGTAATAAAGTCATTTCTGTAGGCACGACTGCCACCCGTGCAGTCGAAAGTGCAGCACAAGCACATAACGGTGAACTGGCAGCCTGGACAGGTGATACCCAGATTTTCATCTATCCGGGTTATCAGTTTAAAGTGGTCGATCGTTTGATCACTAACTTCCATTTACCAGAATCGACCCTGTTAATGCTTGTATCTGCCTTGTCCAACCGTGACAATATTCTCAATGCTTATAAGCATGCAGTAGACAGCAAGTATCGCTTCTTCAGTTATGGCGATGCCATGCTGATTGATCAGGCGAAATAAGCGAGAACCATTGCCCATGCCGATCGAGTCTGTACAACAGTCCATTCATATTCGCCGCAAGAAAAATGCAGTGGTGTTTCAAAATATCGCTCGGCTTTGGGATCTGGGTCAACAGGCCAAAACGCATCAGCAATTGCTGGATGGGCTGCATCCCTGGAATGGCCCGATTACGCTCAAGTTTGAAAATAACCTGCCGCTTGCGCTTGCCGGAATTGGGCTTTTTCTGATTGGCAGCATTTTTATTGCGCCGGGAAATATCTGGATTCAGGGCAGTGTTTTTCTCGGCTGTCTCTGTATCTTCTGGGCCTATATTTGCTATGAACAGCAGCAGCCCTTAGAGGAAGTCATTGCTTTTCTGGAAGAACAGGCACTGGCCAAAAAATATCAGCTTGCCTTTCTAAAACAGCCACTGCATATTTCCATGCCACTCAATCCCCTGCACTTTATCCGGCATTTAAAACAATTATTTCCAGTATTCAATCAAGGTTCGTTGAGTAATGAGATTCAGCGTTATGCCAGCACGGTCTGGGAAGATGAAAACGGCCAGCAACATCAGGTACTACTCTTCCAATACCACTATATTGATGAAGTACAGGCCAGAAACAAAGAGGGCCAACCGGTTAAACTGATGCAGGTCCACAAAGACCTGTGGGGCGTATTTGTGTTTGATATCCAGATTCAGGGACTGGCGGTCACCACTTCCAGAAAGAAATTTTATTATCCTTATAGCTATCCCTGGCACAGCAGCGATATTCGCACCAACCAGAGATTAAGCTTTTATGGCAGCGATCCGATGCAAACTGCCAAATTACTCAGTCCGGGTTTTGTGCTGCGACTGGCCGACTTTTTTGAACAGCGTCAGGGTGATTTACTGTTTCACCCAGAAAATAAAATGCTGTGCTATCTGGGACCCCATGATTTATTTCAGGTATCGAGCAAGCAGCAGAATATTAGCGATATTTCCACATTGCGCGGCCACCTGAGAACGTTTAAATTAAAACAGCTCGAAAACTTACAACATGATCTGCTGCAGTTTTTAAAATAAATTTTTCGCATCATTTTTTAAATATAGATATAGCTTGGGGAGATCTCGGATGGGATTTTTGATTTTATGTTTGATCATTGTGGCGCTGATTGTCACGATTATCATGATCCGCAACAGTATTATCCGTCATCATAACGCTACGATTCGTGCCTGGTCGGATGTCGCCAGTTACGAACGGCAAAAACTGAAAATTCTGGATGGGCTGCAACCGCTGGTCGAGCAATACTCGAGTTTCGAAAAAGGCACGCTGGAAAAAGTCACCGAACTGCGTCAGAACATCATGAACCTGAATATCAAGGATGCCGATATTGGACAATTACAACGCATTGAAAGTCTGAACAAACAGTTAATGCATAGCCTGAATGTCGTGATTGAAAATTATCCGGAACTGAAAGCCAATGACATCTATCTGAAAATGATGGCTGAAATTGAAGAACAGAATGAAAATGTCGGTGCGGCGATTACGATTTATAATCGCAATGTCGAACTGTTTAACAACCAGATCCAGATTTTTCCGCATAACATCATTAACAATATGTTGCTCAGAAAAAAAGTGGTACGTCCATTCCGTGATCAAAGCGTGACACAGAATTTTGATTACCGTCCGAACTTTCACTGAGTGAACAGCAAGATCTGATAAAATTTTGCATCCTTGGCGCATTAACTTATTATAAAAATAGCCAAGGATGCGGCTGTACCTATCTAAAACTTATAAAATAAAGAATAAAAATTATGCTGGATTATTTAGAGCACTTGCAACAGACGCTGGTCGAGGAATTTTATCGGCTGTATGACCGTTATCAGGATGATCAAATCTATGCCTGTAGTCTGGTCTTTGACGAATTTTTACTACTAGATGATCTGGCCATTTCGACTGAACGCAGTATTTTTAAAGATCCGGAAGATCCTCAGCAATATCTGGCGGAACAGGATCGCTGGAATGTCCGGAAATGGCGTTATCGGGCACATGCTTTGCCCCACTCTGGACTCATTCCCTTTAAAACCTTGCTGGCCGATTATTTTAAAACCCAGCACAGCTTTGGCCATCCGGTATTGGCACAACAAAAACAGCTGCACGCGACGCATCTGGATTTATTGCTGGAGAGTTTTAAACAGACCAAACATCGTCTTTCTGAGGCTTATGGTCTGGATCTGGATGGCATCCTTTTTTTCATGAGCCTGCCCACCCAAGTCGAATTTGAATGCCAATCTGCACAGACACTTAATCCTGAGCATATTCATTTACAGAAATTTCTGGCATCCAGACAAACTACTCATTTACCTGCCATACAGAAACGCTTGAAACTCTCGCAAAACGACAAAGATATCTTGATTGATCTAGAGCAGATGCTGGTGATGGAGCCTTATGACTATTTGCAAGTGGCACAAGATGCCTATTTGCTGACCTTGGAATCCTACTTTGTCGATAGCAATATTATATCCAGAAACTGATCCAGCATATCGCTGCAATGGCCTCTGAGCCGGATGGCAGCTGCGCCCTTAGCCGGGAAGATATCCAGCAGCGCTTGCAGCAGTTTTCTGCCCATCCGCCAATATCTCCGGATGTTCTCTAGCTTCAGCGATAAATAAAATTACAGAGCGAATGCTCTACAATGCTGGCGTTTAGTGTAAGAATCAAGGAAAATAGCGCCCTTTAGCTATAACAATCAGCGAACTGTTTTTTCGCCTTGATGTGGAACTCCTATGAAGTTTGAAAAATTAGGTCAGTCGGGCCGTGCCCGTCGTGGTCGTTTAACGCTTGAACATGGTGTGGTGGAAACCCCGATGTTCATGCCTGTGGGTACGTATGGTACGGTCAAGGGCCTGTTGCCACGCGACATTAAAGAGATCAAATCTCAAGTCATTCTGGGCAATACTTTCCATTTGTATCTACGTCCAGGACTGGATGTGATTCGTGAACATGGCGGCCTGCACGAATTCATGAAATGGAATAGTCCCATTTTGACCGATTCAGGCGGCTTTCAGGTCTTCAGTCTGGGCGCAATGCGTAAAATTAAAGAAGAAGGTGTGACCTTCCGCTCACCAATCGATGGTTCAAAAGTATTTTTATCGCCTGAAATTTCAATGGATATTCAGCATACGCTGAATTCTGACATTGTAATGATTTTTGATGAATGCACGCCGTACCCTGCGACGCATGAAGAAGCGCAAAAATCATTGCAATTGTCTTTACGCTGGGCGAAACGCTGTAAAACCCAGCATCATGACGTGCTGAAAAACCGTAATGCACTGTTCGGGATTATTCAGGGCGGCATGTATGAAGACTTGCGTGATGAATCTTTAAAAGGCCTGCTTGAAATCGACTTTGATGGTTATGCGATTGGCGGTCTGTCCGTTGGCGAACCCAAAGAGGAAATGATCAAGGTTCTGGATTATCTTCCAGAAAAAATGCCGGCAGATAAACCGCGTTATTTGATGGGTGTCGGCAAGCCCGAAGATATTGTGGAAGCGGTACGTCGTGGTGTCGATATGTTTGACTGCGTGATGCCAACCCGGAATGCACGTAATGGTCACTATTTTGTGACAGACGGTCTGGTACGGATCCGTAATGCGAAATATCGTCATGATCAAAGCCCACTCGATCCACATTGCGATTGCTATACCTGTACCAACTTCACCCGCGCCTATTTATTCCACCTCGAAAAATGTGGAGAAATGCTCGGCTCTATGCTCGGTACGATTCATAATCTGCGCTATTACCTGCGTTTGACTGAAGCGATGCGTGATGCATTAGACAACGGTACATTTGACGAATTTGTTCATGACTTTTATGCCCGCCGTGGCCTGGAAGTGCCACCTTGTCCGCAAGATTAATCCATCAGCATTTGCGCTGAGGAAAAAGACAATGTAAATTGCAAGAATATGTCAATTTATTATCGAGTTGATCACCAGTTTTTTATTTTAGGAAAATGTAATGAGCCTTTTTATTTCGACTGCTCACGCTGCAGGTGAAGCTGCACAACAACCAAGCATGATGGCGAACCTTTTGATGATTGCTGTTTTTATTGCAATCTTCTATTTCTTGATCTGGCGTCCTCAATCTAAACGTGCCAAAGAACACCGTGCTTTGGTCGACAGCCTTGGCGTTGGCAGTGAAGTGGTATTTGCAGGCGGATTAATGGGCAAAATCACCAAGATTGAAGGTGACTTCGCAGTGGTTGAATTGAGCCGTGGTGTAGAAGTCAAAGTTCAACGTGCAAGTGTGATTTCAGTCCTCCCTGAAGGCACTTTAAATAACCTTTAATCAAAAATAGTCGTGCCCTCGCACGACTTTTTCATTTTAAGAAGAAAACGAATGCGTTACCCAGCATGGAAATATGTACTGATCCTGGTTGTCCTGGTGATCAGTACCTTATATGCCCTGCCAAGTTTGTATCCAGATGAACCTGCTGTACAGATTTCGGGTGCCAAAGCCGGTACTCAAATTGATGCAAGCATCGTACAAAAAGCAGAGCAAATTTTAAAAACTGAAAATATTGCCACCCATGACAATAGCTTTGGCAACAATGCAGCTTTATTACGTGTAGATTCAAGTGAATCGCAGCTTAAAGCTAAAGAGGCTTTACGTCGTGGTTTAGGTGATGATTACGTGGTTGCATTGAACCTCGCCCCGACCACCCCAGAATGGCTGCAAAAAATTGGTGCCAAACCAATGAAGCTCGGCCTGGATTTACGTGGTGGTGTTCACTTCTTGCTTGAAGTGGATATGGACAAGGCCATTTCCCAGCGCATGGAAACCTCTGCGACGGATCTACGTCGTCAGTTGCGTGATAACAACCTGAAATTTAATAGCCTGAATTTAAGCAACAACACCATTGTGATGCAGTTTGCCAACAATGATGATCGTTCTGCAACGATGGACTTCTTGCGCCGTAATGGCAATGAGTTTACCCAGCAGGCTGTTGCGACCGAGACCGGTTCGACCTTACGTCTAAACTATACTGATGTGCGTAAGCAAGAAATTGAATCTTATGCTGTCAATCAGAACTTGACCACTTTACGTAACCGTATTAACGAGTTAGGTGTGGCAGAAGCACTGGTTCAAACTCAGGGCAGCAACCGTATTGTGGTTGAGCTTCCTGGTGTGCAGGATACCGCTGAAGCGAAACGTGTCTTAGGTCGTACCGCGAACCTCGAGTTCCGTCTGGTGTCTGACCTGAATGATCAATATATTGATCCATATACCGGTCAGGCAACGGGTGCATTGCCACCAGGCACAGAAGTCTTTGCTTATGAGTCACTGGACAGTGGTCGTCAGCTCCTCTTGAACCGTAACCGTATCTTAACCGGTGAACGTGTTCAGAATGCATCAAGTGGCTTTAGCCAAGACACAGGCGGTGCTGAAGTTAACATTACCTTGGACAGCGCAGGCGGCAAACTGATGTCGGATGCCACCCGTAATGCGGTCGGCAAACGTATGGCCGTCTTGTTCATCGAGAACAAACAGCGCATTAATTATGTGGAAGACCCTGCGACCGGCACTCAAACTGAAGTTCGTACCCCGTATACTGAATCTGTCGTGATTAACGCTGCAACCATTCAGGCAGTACTGGGTTCTCAGTTCCGTATTACTGGTCTGGACTCACCGCAAGAAGCTGCTGAACTTGCCTTGATGCTGCGTGCAGGTGCGTTGGCTGCGCCAATGTACTTTGTAGAAGAACGTGTGATTGGTCCAAGTCTGGGTCAAGAAAACATCGACAAAGGTGTACTTTCAACTCAGATCGGTTTCCTCTTAGTCGCAATCTGGATGGTGGTATTCTTCCGTCTGTTTGGTGTGATTGCCAACTTTGCACTGGTCTTTAACCTGGCGATGATTCTGACAGTCATGTCTTGGATTGGCGCTTCCCTTACCCTTCCAGGTATTGCCGGTATCGTCATTACCATTGGTATGGCGGTCGATGCCAACGTACTGATCTGTGAACGAATACGGGAAGAAATGAAATGGGGGGCTTCGCCAAAACAGGCGATTGTGGCCGGTTATGATCGTGCCTATAACACCATTTTCGACTCGAACTTGACCACATTCCTGGTGGCGTTCATTCTGTTCGCGATTGGTACAGGTCCGATCAAAGGCTTTGCCGTAACCCTGATGATTGGTATTGTCTGCTCGATGTTTACTGCCATTACAGTAACGCGTGCCGTGGTACAGCTCATTTATGGCAAAAAACGTAACTTGAAAAAGTTGAGCATTTAAGGAGATCACTGATGACTGAAAATACTCAACTGAATCAAAAACAGTACGGTCGCCCGGAAGACGAACGCATTATTCCGTTTATGAAGATTGCGATGCCTGCGGCATTGTTTTCAATTCTCTTAACCGTTGCCAGTATCTTCTTTATTGCCACCAAAGGCCTGAACCTGGGTTTGGACTTTACCGGTGGTGTGGCAGCCGAATTAAACTATACTAATCCGGTCAAACCTGAAGATGTCTCCAAGGCATTGAACCAGGCAGGCTTTAATGATGCTGTGGTTCAGACTTTAGGTTCTGAACGTGACCTGATGGTGCGTATGCCGGTTCAGGAAGATATCGAAGCTGAAGACCTGACCAAGGCTGTTACAGCAGCGGTTCAACTGCCAAATAATGCGGCAGAAGTACCCAAGGTTGATGTCGTCGGTGGTCAGGTCGGTAATGAGCTCTATGTCCGTTCTGGCGGTGCTGTGGCACTTGCGCTCCTGCTGATGCTGGTCTATGTCACCATCCGCTTTGAGGTCAAGCTGGCTATGGGTGCAGTATTGTCACTGTTCCATGATATCATCGTTACCCTCGGGATTTTTGCGATGATGCAGTGGCCATTTGACCTGACTGTACTTGCAGCACTCCTTGCAATCATCGGTTTCTCACTGAATGATAATATCGTGGTCTCTGACCGTATCCGTGAGAACTTCCGTAAGATTCGTGGTGCAGAACCGGTCGAAATCATTAACATTGCCCTGACTGAAACCCTGCGTCGTACCATTCATACCTCTATGACCTTATTGCTCGTGGTGCTTGCCATGATGCTGATGGGTGGTGATGGTCTGAAATGGTTCTCGATCGCGATGTTTGTTGGTGTCTTTGTCGGGACCTATTCGTCGATCTATATTGGTACAGCCTTTGCCTTGTGGCGTGGTCTAAACCGTCAGGACTTTATTGTTCAGGTGAAGCCAGAATTTGAAGACGAGAACCAGATTCCATAATCTGTTCTGTTTCATGTTCATCGTTCAGCCCGTCTTATGATGGGCTGAATTATTTCTGCCGTTTGAATATGTGGCAGTGGGAAGAATCGCAATGACTGGATGGATTTTCTCAATATCGGTTTTTTGGAAAACCACCTTTCTGCTTTCATTCAGGCTTTGAAATTCATAATGATCCCGAGCTTCGCTCACCAACTGTAAAATGAGCTGCAGGCCATTGAGCAGATACACACAGAGTATGCCTGCAGTGGATAACTCGGCCTGTTTGTCACAAACCAGCCACCAGCCCGGTTTTAAGCTGGGAAAATAATACGGCCCTGCTACCTGAATCGCATAATGCTGTGCTTGCAGATGAAAAATATCCTGATTGAATGAGAGCGGTGAATCCAGGGAGATAAGTGCGAATGCCTGCTGTTGCACCACCTGCATTTGCAACAGTACACCTTGCGCTGGAATTGGAGATAATTCAACTTTTGGTTCAGTCGACTGATCTAGAATGAGCACATCTAGACCCAGTTGTTGTTCCAGTTCCCTTGCTGCCTTCTCCCCGATCTGACGTTTGCTATTCAGCAATTGCGCAATATATGAGGCTGACAAACCGAAATGCTCACAGATTTCTTTGCCAGTTTTAAATTGCTGTGTCTCGATCAGCAGATCAATGACCTTGGCCAGATTATTTCGTCTACGTTCAAATATTTCAGTCGCGCTCATCTCGGTCTGTTGGTCTATTTTTTTATGCATGTAATTTAAATACCTTACAATAAAAAAGCCCGCAATTGAATTGCAGGCTTTTTAAACTTAGGTAACAGGAATTAAGTACCCTGTACCAGACGACGCGCGCTGATAATTCCTGGTTGCTGCTCAAGACGGGCCAGCAGTTTGGAAAGTTGTGCCAGACCTTTGACTTCAATCAGCAGCTTCATATTGGCAATACCGTCCGCTTCCGAAATGGTATTCACCTGACGGATATTGATCTGATCCGAGAAAATCACTTGCGTCAGATCTTTGAGCAAACCGCGTCGATCATAAGCTTCCACCACAATCTGTACGCTCTGACCACGAGTCGGCTGCATTTCCCAATCGGCTTCTACCGCACGCTCAGGCTCTTGAGTGATCATGCGCACATAGTCCGGACAGGCCACCTTATGAATGCTCACCCCCCGATTCAGAGTGATATAGCCGGCAATCGACTCACCATGCACCGGTTGGCAACATTGCGCGACATGCAGTTCCACGTTATCCAGACCGTCGATCAGAATCCCGTGTGCTGACAGCGTATGGCTGGCACGTGGATTCAAGGCTGGTTTCAGCACCAGTTCAGGTTCGTCCTGATCCAGATGCATATGACGATTCACCTGATTAATCAGGGCATGCAGGCTGATATCGCCATTGACCAGATTCACCAGAATGTCATCACCGGTTTTGACATTAAAGTGGTTGCAATAATCACTCAAATCAATCGATTTCGGGTGAATTGCCAGACGTGACAATTCCTTGTTCAGCACTTCACGGCCGACTTCCAGGTTCTTGCTGCGATCCTGCTGACGGAACCAGTGACGCAATTTATCTCTCGCCCGGGCCGTTTTGATATAACCCAGCGAATTAACCAGCCAGTCCCTGTTCGGTTCCCGGTCTTTTTTGGTCAGAATCTCGACCTGTTCACCGGTTTTCAGGGTATAGGTCAGCGGCACATAGCGCTGATTCACCCGTGCAGCATAGCACTTGTTCCCGACTTCGGTATGCACATGATACGCAAAGTCTAGCACGCTTGAATCACGTGGTAGCTCTTTGATATCACCATCACGGCTAAACACATAGATCTTTTCGAAGCCTTCAAAATCTTGAATATGCTCAAAATTCTCGATTTCATCTTCAGATTCTTTATGTGCACTGCTTTCATTGCGTTCTTGATAATGCTCAAGTACCGCACGTAAGGAATGCAGACGATGGTTAAAGGAGCGATCTGTGGTTTTTGCGCCTTCTTTATAATTAAAATGTGAACACACCCCAAGTTCAGCTTCGTCATGCATTGCATGGGTACGAATCTGAACTTCAAGTGACTTATTCTCGGCAATCACCGCAGTATGTAAAGAACGATAACCATTGGCTTTCGGATTGGTAATATAGTCATCAAACTGATGCGGAATGTGGCGCCAGATCTGATGCACAATACCTAAAGTGTGGTAACACTCCGGTACACTTTTCACCAGTACCCGTAGCGCACGAATATCATAGAGCTGGTCAAAGCTCAGGTTCTTGCTTTTCATTTTTCGATAAATCGAATAAATGTGTTTCACCCGGCCATTAATTTCAGCTTCGATGCCATGCTCAGCCAATTCATTGCGTAATTTATCAATCACAAACTGAATATACTGTTCACGCTCCAGACGCTTTTCATTCAGTAAGGAAGCAATTTCTTTATAACGTTCCGGCGCAAGATAACGGAAAGCCAGATCTTCCAGCTCCCACTTCAACTGAGCAATGCCCAAGCGGTGTGCCAGTGGCGAGTAAATGGTCAGAATTTCTCGGGCCACCCGTTCCTGACGCTCACGCGAGGAATTGGCCAGTTCACGCAAGGCATAGGTACGTTCGGCCAGCTTGACCAGAACGACACGTACATCTTCGGTGACCGAGATCAGCATTTTGTAAATGCCAGACAGATGTTCACGCTGGTTATTATTGAAATGATCTTCCAAGCGTTTATTTTTTTCGATCAGCTCAGACAGCTTACCCATGGCAAGCGTACCTTTGACCAGGCTATGCACCTGTTCGCCGAACTGTTCTAGTACTTCACTGAGTGGCATGACGCCTTCACGAACAGCACGATACAACATGGCTGCGGACAAAGTATCTTCATCGACATGCAGATGCGCCAGAATATCCGCCATCTCAATACCGGTATAAAAGGTATTGGAGCGGTGCTGAACCGTACTTTGCAGCTCTCTTTCTAATGTTAAGTGGGCGACTTCTTCGAGCTGCGTTAAAGGTGCGCCATCTAATATGCCACGAACCCGATCCAACCATTCAGTCAGATCCTGGTGTGCTTGTTCGGCATGTTCTACAGTCGTCTCCTGTGACAACTCATTGAGTCGTCCAGGGAGTTGCTCACGTACTGTGACCATACCCGTCTCCTACTTTTAAAAACATCATTTCTTTAATCGTTTATTTGATTTTCTTTTTCGAACAATGCGATTGATTCAACATGTCCAGTATGTGTAAACATATCCATCACGCCCGCTTGGGTGAGACGATAGCCCTGTTGTACCAAGAGTCCTGCATCTCTGGCGAGTGTCGCAGGATTACATGACACATAAACGATTCTTTTAGCTCCAAACTGAGGGATATAATGCATGACTTCTTCTGCCCCGGCACGTGGCGGGTCGATTAATAATGCATCAAAACCTTGATTTGCCCAAGTGTGGTGCGAGAAATCTTTGGTTAAATCTTGTGAATAGAACGCTATTTGTGCAATACCATTGTTTTTGGCATTTTCCGCCCCACGTCGAACCATTTCATCACTTCCCTCGACCGCAATCACCTGACCCGACGCACCAACACAGCGCGCAAGAGGTAAGGAAAAGTTTCCTAATCCACAAAAGAGATCCAGAACCCGTTCACCCTGTTGCAGTTGTAGCAAATCACATGCCAATCGTACCATTTGCGGATTAATGCTTGAATTTACCTGGGTAAAGTCCAGAGGATTAAAGCCGAATTTCACATCAAAGTCATCAAGACCATAGTGTAAGCGTGCAGACGCTTCTGGATCATCTATCCGCGAGAGCGTTTCTTTGCCAGCAGGCTGCAGATACAATTGCCAGCCTTTCTGTAACGTAAATTCGCGCAATTGGTTGACATCACCGGCAGATAATTTTGCAGTTTCACGCACCAGCAGCGCAATGTCCTGATCCCCCATGGCCAATTCTATATGACCGATGTCGGCCTTACCATTCAGACCTTGCAGCAATTGTTTAAGACGTGTAACCGAGCCAAACTCGCGATCCAAGATCATACAGCGATCAATCGGTGTCAGTTTGTTGGACTGATTCTCACGAAAACCCACCACCAGCTGATCCTTGGAAGGTAGATAACGCACCCCAATCCGGGCTTTACGGCGATAATCTTCACGTTGTGAACGTAAAGGCGGTAGCCATTGATCAGGCTGGATTCCAGCAAAATGCTGTAGATGCGATTTCAGCACATTCTGTTTCAGTTCAATCTGCGCATCCGCAGCGATATGCTGCATATTACAGCCACCGCAAATCCCAAAATGCGGACACACTGGTTTTACGCGAATCTCGGAAGCATCGCTCAACAATTCAAGGCTGTCGGCTTCTTCGAGTTTTTTAACTTCTCGGGTAATGCGGGCACGCACGGTTTCACCCGGCAAGGCATAACGGATAAAGACTTTCTTGCCATGTTTATGCTGCGGATGATCCGGATGTGAACCATAATGAGCGATGCCACGTCCCTCATGCGATAGTGACTCAACCTGAAAAATGTACTCGGGTTGCTGGGTAGGACGTGCTTGTGCTCGATGTTTCATGAAAACCTAGGGTGTGGAGATGGGAAAATCAAATTGGGTAAATTCAGTTCGTTGCGAAGTCTCACGCCAAACTGATAAAAAGTCCGCATGCTGCGGTTGAGTATGCAAATATTGAATCGTGCTTTGCATCAAATGCTGATAATCCGGCAATAACAGTTGGCCTTTTAACAGCAACCAGCGGATATACACCAGCCAGGTATTCAGGACATCACCTTCACAATAAGACGTCAGTTCGGTCCATTGCTGATTGCGGACATATTCCGGAACCCGATAGGCTCCGTCACCGCGCTTGCCTGGATAACCCAGCAAATGTGCCACATCATCCAGCTTCTGGAAATGACGGGCATGAAACATGGCCATCACATCCATCAGGTCAACATGACGATGATGGTAACGATTCTGGTAGTTATTATAACGCTTTTGCGTATCAATTTCGCCCTGATCGAACAGACTCGGTGCAGAGAGTCCATGATACATGGCGCGGTATAAAATCACTGGTAAATCAAACTGTGAGCCGTTCCAGCTGACCAGAGTTGGATGGCGCTTGTCAAAAATGGACAAGAATTTTTTCAAAATTTCTGCTTCGGAATGCTGTTCCCGGCTAAAGGAAAACAGCTTCATGCCCTGCTCATCGATCCATAAACCGGAAATACAGACAATTTCATGCAAGGGCGGACGCTGAAAATCAGAGCCTGAATCCTGACGGCGCAGTTTGGTCAAGGCCTGATCCAGATCTGCTTCAGGCAGGTCCAGACCAAACAGATGCGCGCCTGATTTGAGATCGGTTTGGGTTTCAATATCGAAAGTTAAAACAGGCAGGCGCATAAAACAGTGCTCAAATAATTATTCAGGATCTTGTACAGAGAATAACCCTGTAGACAAGTAACGGTCACCACGGTCACAGATAATACACACAATCACTGCATCCGGATGTTCTTCCGCCAGTTTAATCGAGGCCCACACTGCCCCACCAGAAGATGTTCCGGCACTAATGCCTTCTTTCTGTGCCAGCTTACGCATGGTTTTTTCAGCTTCGATTTGTGGAATATCAATAATGCGATCGACTCGGCTGCGGTCGAAAATGGTTGGCAGATATTCTTCTGGCCAGCGACGGATTCCGGCAATGCTTGAACCATCAGATGGCTGTAAACCGACGATCTGAATATCAGGATTCATTTCTTTCAGGTATTTCGACACACCCATGATGGTGCCGGTGGTACCCATAGAACTGACAAAATGGGTAATTTTGCCACCGGTTTGCTGCCAGATTTCTGGACCCGTGGTCAGGTAATGCGCTTCGACATTGTCCGGATTTCCGAACTGATTCAGCACCAGACCCACACCATCATTCTGCATTTGAGCAGCAAGATCACGTGCACCTTCCATGCCCTGCTCTTTGGTTACTTCAATTAGCTCGGCACCATACGCACGCATCGCGTCCTTACGTTCCTGACTCATATTGTTCGGCATGATCAGCTTCATTTTATAGCCACGCATTGCTGCGACCATCGCCAATGCAATCCCCGTATTTCCGCTCGTTGCCTCAATCAGGGTGTCACCCGGTTTGATCTGCCCACGCTTCTCGGCCTGCATGATCATATTATAGGCCGGACGGTCTTTGACCGAACCTGCTGGGTTATTGCCTTCGAGTTTCGCGAGTACTGTAGCTTGAGTGTGACTTGCCAGACGCTGTAAACGCACCAGCGGCGTTTTGCCTACATAATGGTCTAACAAAAATTCATCTGCTTGAAAATCAGGGATGGTATTACTCATTATTTGCACCTATATCGAGGTGCGGCTATTGTATGAAAAAATGCTTTTCCCTGCACCCATTTAGCAAGGCTTTTTCAGAAAACTCACTAAAACTCACACACTATCAAGCCATAAACTACATTTCCCGATAATTTAGCCAGGTGAAGCAGCTCGCTAATGAAGATGAAAATACTATTTCAGTCTGGCACTTTTACAGATTGAAATTTCGTGCGTCTTAGTCTTGCTGTACCTGAGCAAAATTAACTGAAATCTCTTGTATTTTTAACTGCTAATCCGAAGCTTTATAAAAATTATGCTTAAATTTTAACTGTCGATTTAAAGCATGCTAATATGCCAGGCATAAAGAAAATACTGCTTAAATCATGTCAACGATCAACAAAAAGCTGTTTAAACGCCTACACTTAAATCATGCCTATGGACAGCTGATTGCGCTGATTTTTGTGCCGATTACCATTTTGGCCTGTGTCGGTGCCATGCTGGTGTTGACTGAGACCTCGAATGCCGCACGTGCCCAGCAGAAGCAGATGGCCATTGCGATTCTGACTCGCTTTCAAGGCACTTCAGAATATGCCCTGGATATCTTGAACCTGTATCCATGGCAATATGACCAAGCTCACAACGCCATGCAGAACATGCTGAATGAAAAGCATCTGGTTCGGGCAGCAGTTCTGGATGAAAATGGCAAGAACCGTTTGGGCATTGGTTTTCAGGAACAGGCGCCTTGGCCAGAATTTGAGAAAAGCGGCAATTTTGTTGGTCCGATTCTGCATCAAGATAATCATATCTATGCCATTAAAGTGAATGAAAACACTTTTTCTACCGGCTGGCTGGCGATCGAACTGGATAACCAGCCGCTAGCAATTGCCCGTTACCGAGTACTGATCGTACTGATTGCGACCGGATTACTGACCTTATTATTGTTATTACTTTGCTTGAATTTCTACTCACGGCGCTGGATCGCCCCAATGTATGAGATTCGCATGCAATTGCAACGCCTGAATGCCGATACCCTCGGCCAGCATATGGTGATTAACAGCACCGGCGAGCTGCGTTTATTGCAACGTGATATCGCCAATGTGGTGAAACGTTTGCATTTCAGCTTTCTGGAACTGCGTGAACATACCGAACAGACCGAAGACGATTTACGCCGCACCCTCGACACTTTAGAAGTCCAGAATATTACCTATCGTCAGGCACGCGACCAGGCGATCTCGGCCAACCAGGCCAAGTCGGTGTTTCTGGCCAATATTTCCCATGAATTGCGCACCCCGCTGAACAGTATTGATGGTTTTATTCATCTGTTGTTACGTCAGGGCAATCTCAGCAACGAGCAGAGCCTGTATTTGCAGACCATTCGTAAGTCTTCGGCGCATTTGCTGGCACTGATCAATGATGTTCTGGATTTTTCCAAAATTGATGCCGGCAAACTGGAATTAGAAACGGCACCTTTTGATCTGGAAGAAGCGATTTTTGATGTGATGGACATGTTGTCACCTCTGGCAGCACAAAAACATATTGATATGGCCTTCTATTATGCAGATGGTGTGCCAAAACACATTATTGGTGATGCGCTACGATTTAAACAGATTCTGACCAACCTGATTTCCAATGCGATCAAATTCACTCCGGATGGAGAAATCATTGTCCGGGCACGCATGGAACATGATGGAATGGATCAGTGTGTGCTGCATTTTAGTGTACAGGATAGCGGCATTGGCCTGAGTGGTACCGACCGTAAAAAGCTGTTTGAGTCCTTCTCGCAGGGTGATACCTCGGTGACCCGTCAGTTTGGCGGTACCGGTCTTGGTCTGGCAATTTCCAAACAGCTGGTCAGCCTGATGCATGGCCAGATTGGTTTTGAAGACAATCAGGAACGTGCTCCAACCGAAAAAGGCTCTACTTTCTGGTTTACTGCCCAGTTCCTGGTCGATGAAGATACCGTGATTGAGCATCCAGATTTTAGCGAATTGACCGTGGTGTCTTATCTTGCACATCCGGCAACTGCGAATGTGCTGCGGCATTATCTGGAAAATTATCAGGTTAAACATATTGAATGTGCATCAATTCTGGATCTGTTTAGCCGTCTGAATCATTTACAGAATAGCGAAAATACCTGGCTGATCGTCGATCATAGTGGTGACAGTGAAGTCTTGTTACGCGAAATCCGTTCACGTTATCAGGGTCATCTGGCTGTCTATGGTTATCAGATGCAACTGGATCCAAGCATGCTCAATGACCATCGTGCCCGTGCCCTGCATCAGCCACTCAGCCGCAGCGCGCTGATTCAGTTACTCGGCAATCAGCCGGTCTTCGACCAGGAACAGCATGAAGAATTTAATGGTCAAGGCCTGCATATTCTGGCCGTGGATGATCACTTACCCAACCTGATTGTTCTGGAAGCCTTGCTGGCTGAACTCAATGTCACCACGACCAAAGCCCTCAGCGGGCAGGAAGCGATCGATATTATTCAGCGCCGTTATGAACAGGAACAGCCAGCATTTGATCTGGTCTTTATGGACATTCAGATGCCAGTCATGTCGGGGATCGATACCACCCGTGCTATTCGCTCGCTGGAATCGACCTTTGAAAATCATAGCCGCCTGCCGATTATTGCACTGACGGCGCATGCACTTTCTGATGAAAAACATAAACTGCTGCAAAACGGCATGGATGATTATGTCACCAAGCCGATCCAGATCGAGCAGATTATCCAAATTTTGACGCACTGGACCACCGAGCATTTTAAACGGATTCCGGTACTGGAACGTGCCAATGTGATTGATGCTCTGGATCCAAATATTCTGGACTGGCAGCAAAGCCTGCAACTGGCAGCCAATAAGGAAGATCTGGCGGTAGATCTGTTACGCATGCTGGTGGACAGCTTTGCGGATGAACTCGATGAAATGCAGCAACTGATTGAACTGGAAGATTTCCCACAACTGGAACATGTGCTGCATCGTTTATACGGCGCGACCCGCTATGTCGGTGCACCGACTTTACAGAAAGTCACCGGTGGCTTTGAACAGTTCGTTTCAACCCTGCGCAAAGAACGCCGTAAGGCCGATGAAAACTTTGTTCAGGACGTGCTGAAATATTTTGATGAACTCAAAGCCGTGGTTGAACAGATTGAACAGGCTGCCCAGCAAATTTTGAAGCAACATTTGAATTAAACCTCTGAAGTGGCTCAGTCCATGACTTAAGAAGTGTGACTGAGCTGTCATGCAAGCCTAAAGGCTGCATGCTATGCTCAAGCCAGGAAAAATAAGGAAGAATGCCATGTCACTCGTGCGCTTGGAAAAAAATAACGGCATTGCCACTGTTACACTGAATCGTCCGGATAAACGCAATGCCATGAGCTTTGCCCTGCTGCGCGAACTGGTCGCGACTGCACAAAAAATCAAAAAAGATAAAAGCATCCGATGTGTGATTTTAACGGGAGAAGCCCAGGTCTTTAGTGCCGGTATTGATCTGGCAGATTTAAATAATCCTAAAAATCGTGCTTATGCCGCATGGGAACTGATCCGTCCGGGTCAAAGCTTATTTCAAAAAGCATTTCTGGTCTGGCAGGAATTGCCAGTCCCGGTGATTGCCGCAATGGAGGGCTTCTGTTTTGGTGCCGGGATGCAACTGGCATTAGCCGCAGATATCCGCATTGCCCATCCTGAGACCAAAATGTCGATTATGGAAACCCGCTGGGGACTGGTGCCAGACATGGGACTCAGCCGCTCCCTGAAAGGCCTGATTGGTATTGATCTGGCCAAAGAGCTGACCTTAACTGCCCGGATTTTTGATGGTGAATATGCCAAAGAAATCGGTCTGATCACCCATGTCGATGAACAGCCACTAGGAAGAGCACAAGCCTTGGCTGAAGAAATGCTGCAACGTTCTCCAGATGCGCTGATGGCCTCTAAATTTGTACTGGATGCCATGCAGCATCGTCCAAATAAATCCTTGCGTATGGAAAAAATATGGCAGCTGAAATTATTACTGGGTAAAAACAGTCAATTGGCCCGTAAAAAGGACAAAAACCCAGAGGTTCAGTTTGTACCGCGCCAATACAAATAAACCCAGTCTGAATCTAGGAAAGGAATAAACCAAAGCATGCAGTTGAATCGCGATACTAAAATTGCCTTTTTAGGTATGGGGCTGATGGGCACTCGCATGGCCACACGTCTGCTTCAAGCAGGTTTTCAGGTGGCAGTCTGGAACCGCACACCATCTGCCTGTGAGCCCTTGCTGGATCTAGGTGCAACTACGCTATCTTTGGATAAGATTACAGATTACCCGGTGATTCTGACCTGCCTGGCAGATGATCAGGCAGTGCAATCTGTTTTTGCTCAGATCGAACCGTATTTGGTTGCGGAGCAAGTCATTGTGGACTTCTCTAGCCTTTCAGTACAGCAAACCCAAACACTTGCCGCACAAGCACAGGCCAAGAAAGTAACCTGGATTGATTCTCCTGTTTCAGGTGGTACAGTTGGAGCCGAACAAGGCAGTCTAGTGATTTTTGCCGGTGGTGATGCCGCGACTATTGAAGATCTTGATCCGATCTATGCAGTACTTTCACAGCGCGTCACCCGTATGGGTGATACGGGTACCGGTCAGGCGACCAAAATCTGTAATCAGCTAATTGTGGCGGCGAATAGCACCTTGATCGCAGAAGCGGTCGCCTTGGCTGGACTTGCCGGGGTGGATACACGATTACTAGCGCCCGCGCTGGCGGGTGGTTTTGCTGACTCCAAGCCTTTTCAGATTCTGGCCCCCCGTATGGCCACGCAAACTTTTGAACCGGTGCAATGGAAAGTGCAGACTTTATCCAAGGATCTGAATAATGCCGTGCAACTGGCACAAAGCTTTGATCTGGATGTTCCAGTCGCGACTCAGGCATTATCACAGTTACAGGCCCATCAGGCTCAAGGCTTTGCCGAAGCAGATCTGGCTACTGTAATCCAGCAACTAAAACATTCATAACGCTTGATTGATGCAGCCCTGAATATTGAAGAGACATACATGATTAAACTTGCCGTCAACCTGTCGATGATTTTTACCGAAGTGCCGCTGATCGAACGCTTCGCGCTAGCTCATGCACAGGGCTTTAATCATGTGGAAATCCAGTTTCCTTATGAGCTCACAATTGGCCAGATTCAAAACCAGCTCAGCACGCATCAGCTGAACTTGTGCCTGATTAATGTGCCAGCAGGCGATTTGATGCAGGGCGGTCATGGTCTGGCCGGCATTCCAGGACAGGAAATTGAGTTTCGTCATGCTGTTGAGCAGGCCATCCAGTATGCCACGGCGTTGAATGTACCCCGGGTGAACATTCTGGCAGGAAAACAACCCCTTGACTGTGATCTTTTACCCTGCCTGAATACGCTGGCGAGTAACCTGAAAATGGCCTGTTCAATGCTGCTTGAACATCAAATTGAACCGGTCTTTGAAATGATCAATGGCACCGATATGCCACGTTTTTTGATTCAAAATGTTGCTCAAGCACAGGAAATGCTGGAAGCGGTACATCATCCGGCCTTAAAAATGCAGTACGACTGTTACCACATGGCAATGATGGGCGAAGATGTACTGGAAACTTTGCAAGAAAATATTGCCTCGATTGGTCATATCCAGTTTGCGGATTGTCCGGGACGGCATCAACCCAATACGGGCTCAATTCAATATCATGATATATTTCAGTGGTTAAAACATAGTCAATATCAAGGTTATGTTGCTGCCGAGTATAAACCGAGCGGACATTCCAATGATTCCTTTGACTGGAAAGCTGAGTTCTTTCCGGAGCATGACTGAGTGGACTGCGGCTTCATTTGAAATTCAGGACTAAAACCGCTATATTAGACCATGCATAATTGTTAGGAAATTACACTCCCCATGAATTTAGAACCATCGCCCAGCGCTTCTAATTCTCACGATCTTACTATGAATTCAAATTCTCAAGCTGTAGAGGACTGCTTAAAAGTCGTACATGCTGCACTTGAAGATGTAAAAGCAAAAGAAATTGTTGAGCTTGATGTCAGCGGTATCAGTAATGTGGCTGATGCTATGGTCATTGCAAGCGGTACATCGACACGTCACATCAAATCATTGGCCAATAACGTTGCTGAAGAAGCACGTAAAGCTGGCTTCCGCCCTCTTGGTATTGAAGGCGAACGTGATGCTGAATGGATCCTCATCGACCTTGGTTATGTTGTGGTTCATTGTATGCTTCCAACAGCGCGTAAATTCTATGACCTAGAAAGCTTATGGCGCAATCCTACAGATACTGACTCTGTAGCGTAAAAACCAAATATTCAAAAAAGCGACCTGTGTAGGTCGCTTTTTTATTGCCTGTTCATCTAACTTTATAAGCATTAATACAACTCAATCTGTTCGCTATTTTTCTTTAATTTTCATCTTGTCTTATGCACCGATTTGATTGGTATTTTAGGATCAATTCATCATAAACATAGACGTTCGATGACCACTCAATCATCCTTTTTCCAAGATATAAAATAAAAAATCCCCCTTTATTAAAGGGGGACTTAGGGGGAATTCTAATGATTTAGATGATTAGTGACCTGTACCATTAATGGCTTTAGTCATATCTTCCACCACTTTCTTGGCATCACCAAAGATCATCATGGTCTTGTCGTTATAGAACAAGTCATTGTCCAGACCCGCATAACCGGTTGCCATAGAGCGCTTGATCACCATAATCGTACGTGCCTTATGCGCTTCCAGAATCGGCATACCATAAATTGGTGAGGTTGGATCATCTTTCGCCGCAGGGTTCACAACATCGTTGGCACCAATCACCAGCACCACATCTGTTGCCGGGAAGTCCGAGTTGATCTCATCCATTTCCAAGATATCTTCATACGGTACGTCCGCTTCAGCAAGCAATACATTCATATGACCCGGCATACGACCTGCTACAGGGTGAATCGCAAAACGAACCGTTACGCCCTGCTCTTTCAGCAAGTTAGCCAATTCTTTTACCGCATTTTGGGCACGGCCTTGTGCCATACCATAACCTGGTACAATCACTACGCTGTCTGCATTTGACATCAGGAAGCCTGCGTCATCTGCCGAGCCAGAACGGTGATTACGTTGAACCTGTTCACCTGCTCCTGCTATCGGCGCAGCTGCACCGCCCATCGCACCACCAAACAAAACGTTGATGATTGAACGGTTCATCGCTTTACACATGATGTAAGACAGAATGGCACCTGAAGAACCCACCAGTGAGCCTGCAACGATCAACATGTTGTTTTCTAGGGTAAAACCAATACCAGCTGCTGCCCAACCCGAGAATGAGTTGAGTAGCGATACCACCACTGGCATATCACCACCACCGACTGGTGCAATCCATACCCAGCCGAATGCCAGCGCAAGGCCTGTCATCGCCCAGAACGAGGTCATATTGCCAGTCAGGAAGAAGTGAACACCAAAACCTAACATTGCAATAAAGATGATCGCCTGAACCGGTTTCACCCATGCACCTGAAATGGTTTTTGCCCATTTTTTTGCAGCCAGTTTGCCGTAAGCAAAGACTGATGCAGTGAAGGTAATCGCGCCTACGAAACAGCCCACAAACAGTTCAAATAAATGAACACGGCTCATTTCATGGAAATTGACACCATTGGCAGCCAATAGGTCTGGACCAAGTTCGATCAGTTTGTTGTTGTGAATAATGGCAGCGACAGCAATCAGGACCGCAGCCAGACCCACCAATGAGTGCATCAACGCTACAGTTTCAGGCATCTGGGTCATTGGAACTGTACGTGCACGGGCAATACCCACGATTGCACCCAGCACCATTGCGCCAATGATCATCCAGACCACTGGATTCTCAGCCACAAAGAAGGTGGTCACGACCGCAATGGCCATCGCGATCATTCCGTAACGGTTACCAGCAATCGCAGTTTTAGGACCTGATAAACCACGTAGCGTCAGGATAAAAAGAACGGCACCAATCAGGTAGAACCAATCCGCATATTCTCGAATCATTTCCATGGATTAACCCTCTTTTTTCTTTTGCTTAGGTTTAAACATTTCCAGCATACGTGCAGTCACGGCAAAGCCACCGAAAATATTAATACTGGCCAGGAATACCGCAATTGCACCAAGCACGCTCACCACGTTAATGGTCTGGAAATCCACACTACCTTCAACGCCGATCACCGGCAGGCCAACAGTCTGAATCATTGCACCGACAATAATGATCGATGACAAGGCATTGGTGACCGCCATCAACGGCGTATGCAATGCTGGTGTTACACCCCACACCACGTAGTAACCTACGAAAATGGCAAGGACAAAAATCGTAATTGTTTCAACCATGAGTCTTCTCCTTAACCACGTTTCAGCAGCACTTGGCCGCCATGAGTGACAAGTAGGGCTTTTTGAATTTCTTCTTCTTGATTCAGGACAAAATTCTTATCTGCATCAAATAATGTTTCCACGAAGTTAAATACGTTACGAGCGTATAAAGCAGAGGCTTCAGTCGATACCGTCGATGGAATATTTGGAATGCCGAGAATTTTGACGCCGTTGTCGGTATGCACGGTTTCGCCACATTTTGAACCTTCGACGTTGCCGCCAGATTCTACTGCCATGTCCAGAATCACTGAACCCGGTTTCATTTTCGCAACTGTTTCAGCACGGATTAAACGTGGTGCATCACGACCCGGTAAAAGCGCTGTGGTAATCACGATGTCAGCATTCGATACCGCTTTATCAACAATTGCAGCCTGATCGCGAATGTATTCTTCACCCGGCATCCAGCCATAACCATTTTTAGCCGCATCAGCCGCTTTTTGCTGCTCTTCAGCAGACATCGGTACGTCTAACCATTTACCACCTAAAGATTCAACCTGATCTTTGGCAGTTGGACGCAGGTCCGTGGCTTCAACGATGGCACCTAAACGTTTTGCAGTGGCAATCGCTTGCAGACCCGCTACGCCGACACCCATGATCACCACACGAGCCGGTTTAACCGTACCCGCAGCAGTCATCAGCATCGGGAACATGCGCTGATATTCAGCCGCAGCCAAAAGCACCGACTTGTAACCTGCAAGGTTGGCTTGAGAAGACAAGACATCCATATTCTGCGCACGAGACAAGGTTCGTGGCAAAAGTTCCAATGCAAATGCAGACACGTTTTGTGCCGCGAATTGGTCAAGCTCAGTATTACGGTAAGGATCAAACATTGCCACGATAGTGGTATTCGGGTTGAGTTTTTGAATTTCATCACCTTTCGGTGCACGAACTTTTAAAATCAACTGACTGCCAGTATAGGCATCATCCGTAATTTTGGCACCAACTTGTTCATAGGCACTATCGATATAGGCAGCTTTAACCCCTGCACCACGTTCGATAATCACGCTATGTCCTGCGCTGATCAATTTCTTTACTGTCTCTGGCGTCGCAGCGACGCGATTTTCACCGACAACAGTTTCGGCTGGAATTCCGATCTGCATGAGCGTTCCTCAAGCTAATTTTTCTTAAGTAAACATCGCCTAAACGATGCTTCCCCTCAGGATGTGTTCTTGTTGAATTTTTGGATTCTAATCAAACTGTTTGAAATTACCACCTACTATTTATTTAATAAATACCTATATTTTGAACTGATGATTCATAAAAATGATGCTGTGATAGCACATTTATTTAATTTAACGGCTATTCATATTCGATGCTTTTATAAACGATATTCATTCCACTGAATGAAATATCCAGATTTTGCTGGTGTAAATAAGCGCGAATTTCTGATTTATTTTGTTACATTGATGATTCTGACAATGATTGCTGTATTTCCTGATTTAGAAGCAGACTTTCAATTTCTCCAGTCCCTATAGATAGCGGCACTTTAGCTGCGCCGTTTTTTTAGTTTTGACTTTTTTGACAGATTTAGCACTCAAGCAAGAGCACTGGTTTTAGATGTTAAAATCGTATTTTATGAAATGATAGAATTTGTTTTGAGCAGATCTTCATCAGACACAATTAATAGATCTGACAAAAAGTAATCGCTAAAATTTTATAAGACTCAGGTCTCAAACAGTCAGATAAAGGGTAGAAAAAAAGCTGGATGACTATTTATTATATTAATGTACTGAACTTGATTCAAAATGGAAAATCTCATTTTCGCACCAAATTTGCGCAATAAAATAGAGTAAATATTCCACTTTTTTGACCTCAGTGCTCTTTTTTATTGTTTTTACTTTAAGTTGCGCTTTAATGAAGCAACCCCATTATCAAAAGATAAAAAATTCTGCAAACATTCACTCATATTTTCTATTTAAAATTGCACTTCTTTCTTTAAGCTGCCTGAGTTCTGACAATTTTCAATGCTGGCAATATTTCTCTACTTTTAAAGCGAGAACTTCTGGCCTATAGTGCCCTAAATTTGAACATTATTCTTATTCCTCATTTCAATTCTTCCGGTCTGAATACAAGGTTAGCCCTATGCACACGCCTCTCGATATTAGTCAAAATAAGCGCTTATTATGGCTAATGGCGATTGCATGCGGTTTATGTGCTGGCGCGAACTATTATTGCCAGCCACTGATTTCATCGATTCAGCAGTATTATCAGGTACCTGAATCACAAGTGGCGCTCACGGTCACTTTTGCTCAAATCTCTTATGCCTTGGGCCTGCTGTTTATTGTGCCTTTAGGTGACATGCTGAATAAAACCAAACTGATCCCCTTTCTCATGCTGGGTGCAGCAGCAGGTTTATTTATTTGTGCCAGTGCGGTAAATCTGCCAATGCTCTGGGTCGGCACTATCATTGCCGGACTGTTTTCCGTGGCTGCACAGATTCTGATTCCCTTAGCCACCATGGCGGTCAAACCGGAAAAAACCGGAGAAGTGGTGGGCTTCCTGATGAGCGGATTACTGGTCGGTATTCTGCTCTCGACCAGTATTGCCGGATTACTTTCCGACCTGTTTCACTGGAAAATGATTTATATCCTCAGTGGCATAAGCATGCTGGCCTTAAGTTTTTATTTGAAAGGAAAACTACCGAGCCTGCCACGTCTGAGAATCAGCTATGCAGCAATTTTTAAATCTATGGGGATATTACTCAAGCAGGAACCACGTCTGGTATTGCGTTCACTTACAGGCGCCTGTGCTTTTGCTGCCATGAGTATGTTGTTCTCCACCATCGCTCTGCTGTTGACGCAGGAACCTTTTCAGCTTTCTGATGTCATGGTCGGACTGGTCACGCTGGTGGGTGTATTTGGCGCACTTTCCACGCAGTTCATTGGCAAATGGGCCGATCGTGGCCATATCAAAACACTGAGCTGGATCGGTTGTTCTATCCTGATGGGAAGCTGGCTGTTTTTATATTTTGGTGCGGTATCCTTGCTCAGTTATATTCTGGGTTATGGACTGATAAATCTGGGGCTCGCGATTACGCACAGCTGTAACCAGAACGTGATTTTCCGCCTGCGCCCGGATGCCAAATCACGGGTCAATTCACTGTATATGACCTTGTATTTTATAGGCGGTGCCTGTGGTTCAGCCTTAGGGGTTTATGCTTGGCATCACGGGGGCTGGAGCATGACCTGTATGACAGGACTTGGGCTAGCTTTGTGCGCTACCTTGTTCGCCCTGCTGGATCAATGGCATCAGGCTAAGACTAAGACAACCGCATAAGTATTTTGACTATATTTAGCTGACTTGCATCGCTGGATAATAAGGCTTATTCAGATCAAGAGTTTGTGAGTTTTCTAATAAAATACAGATAAGAACCGGCAATAAGGCTGCCAGAATCCGGCAGCTCTCCTCTAATGATTTATAATTCAGCGAGCTGTGATACGTGGCGCCACCCTGCATTATCTGATGGTGCAAGGTAGATAGGCGCTGAAATATTCCAGCTAAAATTTCGATAGAATTTCGTTCTTTTAAAGCATTCTCTATATTCTGTTTCTGTGTTTCCAGGTCAGCTTGACAGCTTTCCAGACTAATTTTCTGATGACGATAATCCCAAAAGCTTTGCTCCACATAGGGATTGGCCAAGAGTGAGCGAATCGGCTGGCTGTATTTTTCCCAGAGAATATGATTAATTTTCTGATCCAGATCCTTTTGGCAGAGTGTTTCTAGAAACTGCTGCAGCTTGCTCTGATCTTGAACAAGATCACGCTCATCTGCATAAATCGCCTGAAAGCTGATCCACAGGCTGATAAACTTAAAATCCAGATCTTGATCCAGATCTAGCGATTTTTTAAACCAGCCTAAGCCCCGATGAATTCTTAAATTAAAATGTGCCGAATTTTGTGCTTTATGGCTTTTATAAATTTCCTCCAATAACAACATGATTATTCTCCTTATTTCTAAAATTTTTATCTTCATCTTTCTCCTATCAAAATATACCATTCCAACCTGACTGGGAATTCCAATTTTATTTCTTGTTTCATTCCTTGGATTTACTGACCTAGCTCAAGTTCGCCGGGTGGTTTTTCTGATTTTATGCTAGTATTACGCCCTCTTTTTGCGACGTCAGCCGATCCGGTTTTAGCCAAAAACCAATCGCTGAGTGCTCGCATGGATTGCTTCTTCTTTCTTCCATTTCGTTAAGGCGTGATTTTGAATGACTGATCTGACCACCATTGAAAATAAACTTCAACCACGAATCAGTGTTGCGCCGATGATGGATTGGACCACCAAAGACTATCGTTTCTTTGCGCGTCTGTTTAACCCGAATGTGATTATGTACACCGAAATGGTCACCACAGGTGCGATCATTTATGGCGATGCCAAACGTCATTTGGACTTTAATACGGAAGAACAGCCAATCGTGCTACAACTTGGCGGCTCAAACCATAAAGATCTAGCCACTTGTACCAAGATGGCACAGGACTGGGGCTATAACGAAGTTAATTTAAATGTAGGTTGCCCAAGTGACCGGGTACAGAATAATAAAATTGGTGCCTGTTTGATGGCGGAGCCTG
The DNA here is from genome assembly GCF_056724605.1 of Prolinoborus fasciculus. The sequence continues at coordinate 31,452 of NZ_JBWZQN010000025.1, forward strand.
ATCTGGTCGCAGAATGTATTGCTGAAATGCGTCATGCGGTGGATATTCCAGTGACCGTAAAACACCGGATCGGAATTGATGATATGCACTCTTATGAGGAGATGCTGCATTTTGTCGATACCGTGGCCAAAACCGGCTGTAATAATTTTATCGTGCATGCGCGGATTGCCTTATTAAAAGGTCTCTCGCCTAAAGAAAACCGTGACGTGCCACCTCTACGTTATGAAGATGTCTACCGTTTAAAACAGGAGCGTCCTGATCTGCTGATCGAGATCAACGGCGGGATTAAAACCTATGCCGAAACCTTGGAACATCTCAAACATGTGGATGGGGTGATGATTGGCCGCGAAGCCTATCATAATCCTTACTTACTGGCTGAACTGGGCCAACTGTGGAATCTGGATGCACCAGATCGTTTTGAAATTATGCAACAGATGCTGCCTTATATTGCCCAGCGCATGACCGAAGGTGCACCTTTATCCATTATTACCCGTCATATTTTGGGACTATTCCAGAACTTGCCGGGTGCACGCAAATGGCGTCAGGCTTTAAGCGGTGGTAATGCTAAAACCTTGAAAGATGTAGAAACTGCACTCTTTAATATTCAGGAAGCCATGCAGCGTACCGAAGATTATGTACGTGAGCATCAACAAGTGGAATCATAAACAAAAAAAAAGCACCGATGATCGGTGCTTTTTTATAGCGATTGCGCATGAGTTATTGCGTATACGCCGTGATATTACCGACCGGAATCGGCTCTTCCTGATAAGAAACATCTTGTAATGCGGGTTCAGCCACGGGTGTGATCAGAGAGCCGGAGACATTCTGGTTTGGTTCATCTACAGGTTCCAGATCATCCAAGGCTGAGGCCAGTTGCTGTAATTCTCGATCCAGTTGCTGACGATATTTTTCAATTTCAATTTCATCAATAAAAGCAAAGGCATCATCTTCAATCGACCAACTATACCCCCCATCCACCTTAAAGACTTTTACATGAATGGGATATTCCTCACCCTGATAATTCAGATGAGAAATAGCCTGAAACTCATTCCCCTGACGCTGGACAATTTTGACCTTTTTCACGGTAAAACGATAGTGTTGATAATCTCGATTGGAATTAAATTCACGTTGCATCTGCGTTTGAATATTTTTGGCCAGCTCATCCATCGAGACAAAATAACTGCATCCAGTCAGACAGGCGACCATCCATAACATCATGATTTTTTTCATAGCGCCCATCTTTTTTTCTTTCCACTTCCTGCTTATAGCTGATATACGCAGTATTTTTATCTTTGCTTATTCTGTGATCCATTTTATGCTTTTTTGCAAAAACAATAAACAAACGGCGCTTCGATTAAGACTAAATATTTATGGTTTCTATAGTTTTTTTGAATTAATGATAAAAAATCAGCCATAAAAAAACCCTGATGGATTCAGGGTTTTTTCGATACAGATCGTTTTAAAAATCATCATCACTGGATGGATCACGATGTAAGGCATCATGAATGGCTTCGATCAACTGCTGGGCAATTTCCTGCTTGGAGGCTTTTTCCAGATCACGTTTGTCCAGCTGATAATGCTCGGCAAAGAATACTGTCATGGCATTTTCATCCGAAGCAAAACCAATATCCGCACGTGAAACATCATTGCAGGCAATCATATCCAGCTTTTTCGCGACCAGCTTTCCGGCAGCATATTCTTCAATATTGCGGGTTTCTGCAGCAAAGCCGACCATAAATGGACGTTTTTCCTGCTGGGCAATGGTGGCGACAATATCCGGATTTTTCACTAAAGCGACATTCAACTCATCTCCGGCTTTCTTGATTTTATGTTCGGCAACCTGTGCCACACGATAATCGGCTACCGCAGCGGTCGCAATAAAGATATCGCAACCATTTTCCAGCATTTGCATGCTTTCATTCAGCATTTGCACGGCAGAAGAAACATTCTTACGTTGCACGCCATTTGGGGTGTCCAGACTGACCGGCCCTGCTATCAGGGTCACATTAGCTCCGGCCGCATAACAGGCTGCAGCCAGTGCAAAGCCCATTTTTCCGGTACTGTGATTGGAAATATAGCGCACTGGATCAATCGCTTCGCGGGTGGGGCCTGCGGTAATCGTGACCTGTTTGCCCGCAAGCAGGCCAAATTTTTCCGCAATCGCACGTTGGACTTTATGGAAATATTCAGTCACCTGATGCGCTAAATCTTCCGGCTCAGGCATCCGGCCCAAACCTACATCACCACAAGCCTGTGATCCCGCATCCGGCATGATCACATGCACACCATCTTCGATCAGTGTCGCAAGATTGCGCTGCGTTGCTTTGGCTGCCCACATTTGCTGGTTCATGGCAGGCGCCACCCAGACGGGTGCTTTCGTCGCCAGATATAAAGTACTTAAGAGATCATCAGCCAGACCTGCGGCAAACTTTGCCAAGGTGTCACAGCTGGCCGGTGCTACCAGCAACAGATCTGCCCAACGTGCCAGTTCGATATGGCCCATGCCTGCTTCTGCTTCAGTATCCAGCAATTCGGTATGTACGGGATTGCCCGATAAGGCTTGAAAGGTTAAAGGTGTAATAAAAGCCTGTGCACCGTGAGTCATGACGACCCGCACATCGAATCCGGCATCTTTCAGACGGCGAACCAGAGTTGCACTTTTATAGGCAGCAATACCGCCAGTGACGGCCAAAATTATATTTTTATGAGGAATTACACTTAGATCAAAGCTCACAAACAGATTACCTTGCTGTTGCAGTGGGGCTCACAATAGCATTAAATAATCGCATTCCCAAGAGATCGGCTTGCGGGAAAACTGATAATTCATAATAAATAAGTCTAATAACTATGCAATTTTCTATTAAAAACTGGCCAGAACAAGAACGGCCGCGAGAACGCTTAATTCAATATGGCGCAGAAAGTCTGTCCGATGCCGAGCTACTGGCTATTTTTCTGCGCTCCGGTTCCCAGCAACATTCGGCAGTTGATCTGGCGCGCTTGCTGATTCAGCATTTTGGTCATTTGACTGCGTTGCTCGATGCACCTTTACAGGAAGTCAGCCAGTTTCATGGCATGGGCATCAGTAAATATACCCAACTGATGGCCGTCAAGGAACTGGGACGGCGTTACATAGCCGAGCACCTGAAACAGGATGCACTGGAACTTACCAATTCCAAGCGGTTGAGAGATTACTTACGTTTTGAACTGCTCGGTGAAACTCAGGAAGTGTTTGCCGTGCTGTGTCTGGATGCCAGTTTAAGAAAAATTGCCTTTAAAAAACTGTTTTATGGCTCAGTGAATGCATGTGATATTTCTATTAATCAATTACTACGTTATGCCATTAGCCAACAGGCGACCTCGATTGTCATTGCGCATAATCATCCGCTGGGTCGGCCCTCTCCATCCAAGGCCGACCTGGCATTGACCCATCAGATTCAACAGGCCTGCCAGCTGGTGGATATCCATCTAATTGACCATTGCATCATCGCCTTGGAAGGCAGTTTTTCCTTTGCTGAGCAGCAACTCATCAAACCGGAAATGCAGTATTGAATAGCACTTGACAAAGCAGGCACAACTCCACAAGATCATGAAAAAAATTGTGATGATTCCAATAAATGATCGTACGTGACCAGCCGACTGTTTTTAAACTGCTGTTTTCCTGGCGGGGGACGATTTTACCTAAAGTTTTACCGCCTTTGGGCGTGGTGATGCTGATGTCAGCCATCATTGGTGGCTTGTCACATATTGGTTATTTTCATTTTCCAGAATTACCCTTGGTTGGCTTTACCCTGATTGGAGTGGTACTGTCTATTTTTCTTGGTTTTAAAAATACCGCCTGTTATGACCGCTGGTGGGAAGCGCGCAAACTTTGGGGCATTTTGATTGCCAATTCACGTCATTTTGACCGTGATTGCAGGATGCTGTCTCAAGGTCGCCGTGAACGTGTGATTCAGCATGTGATTGTCTTTGCCAATGTACTCCGCGATCGCCTTCGCCATCAGACAGCCAATCCGACTGAGCTGGTAGAAACCAGTGGCATGAGCCAACAGGCTGTAACCCAACTTTATCAGCAGGCCAATGCGCCGCAATATACATTGAGCCTGATTCAGTGGGAGCTGATGCAGGCGCTCAAAGAAGGTGAAATCTCCGACATCATCTATATGCAGATGAATAATCATGTAGCAGAACTAAGTATTGTCCAGACCGGTTGTGACCGGATTGCGACCACACCTTTGCCTTTTGCCTATTCGGTCTTGCTGAATCGTACCGTCTATTTTTTCTGTTTTATTTTACCTTTTAGTCTGGGTTCAACGCTCGGTCTGTTTACACCTTTGCTGGTCGGCATTTTGGCCTATACCTTTTTGGGACTAGATGCGCTAAGTTCAGAAATTGAGGAACCTTTTGGTACCCAAAGCAATGACTTGCCACTGGACTCAATGGTACGTACTATTGAAATTGAACTGTTAGGGACTTTAGGTAAACCAACACCACCACCGATTCAGGCTCAAGATCATAATTTGCTATAATTTATAATTCTTTCCTCGCCCTTTGCTATTAGTAGCGAAAGGAAAATCTTCTCTCAAATAAAAAAGATCGAGGTAAAGGAATGACTAAACAAAACTCTCCCAAATCCCGATCTGACCCGGTTTAAGGCTCGGGACATTACCGAGTTTAATCCAAGGCATGTGATCGCCATGAAAATCACTGCCAATCGAAACTTTAAGATCATATTCAGTAATCATTCGATCCACCATCTGCCGGGTGGAACTTGGTTCAATCGCCGGTGGCAGCTCGACGGCATCTCCACCGAACTTGGCAAAGATCTCGATCAGGTAGCGAATATTGGTCGCAGATAAATCATATTTGGTCGGATGTGCCAGTATCGCAAAGCCACCACTTTCATGAATCACCTGAATCGTGTCTTCAAGACTCAAGCCATCAAATTTGACATAAGCTTTCTTGCCTTCCTTGATGTATTTATCAAAGGCCTGTTGCGGACGGGTCACAATCCCCTTTTCTACCAGCGTTTTGGCAATATGTGTCCGTGTCACCCGATCAGGGATATTGTCGACTTTGGTCAGTACATCAGCATAAATATCCCCACCAATTAAAGGTGTCAGCAGATCACAAATCTGTTTAGAGCGTTCAGCCCGGATTTTCTTTTGCTGATTGAGTGCTTTTTGTAAAGGCTCAGGATTTTGCATATTTAGCGCGACGATGTGCACGCCATAGTTTTTTTTGGTGGCAGGACGTAACCACTGGCTGGATATTTCCACCCCTGAAATGATCTTAATCTCATGATTTTTAGCGGCTTCCTCAGCCAATGCCAAACCGTCCATGGTGTCATGATCCGTCAGGGCCAAAGTATGGACAAGTTTTTCCACAGCCGCTTCGACTAATTGCTGAGGACTGAAAGTTCCATCAGAAATATTACTATGTGTATGTAAATCTACGCCGTGCATCTCTATACTATGACATTTATTTGATCAGATTTAGATACTCTAACATGAAAGCACTTTTAGACTTTGTGCCACTCATTATTTTCTTTTATTTATATAAAACTGTAGATCCAAAAGACACTGACCATCAATTGCTGCAATTGATCGGTTCTGCGGGGGGTGTCGACAATAATAATATTCTTGTTGCAACCACAGGTCTGATTATTTCCATGCTGGTCGTCTATGGTGCGTTATTTGTCATGCAAAAATTCCGTCTGGACAAGCAGCAATGGATTGTCTTGTTCATGACGGTGATTTTTGGTGGCATCACCCTGATCCTCAGTGATGATTTCTATATCCGTCTGAAAGCCGTGTTATTGAATCTGGTCTTTGCAGGTGTATTCTTCCTGTCCCCTTGGTTTAGCAAGGATAAAAAGCCTCTGATCCAGCGGTTATTTGGTCCAGTATTCAATCTAAGTGAAAAAGGCTGGTTCAAGCTGAACTATGCTTGGGTTGCCATGTTCGTACTGATGTCATTTCTGCATACCTTTTTCGCCTATTTGTGGATGGATGGAAAATATTGGGGCGAATTTACCGCATTCGGTGACATGATCGTGATGTTTTCCTTTATCATTATTCAGTTTATTGTATTGCGCAAATACTTTAAGACCGCTGAATAAGTCCAACTACAAACGATTGAGAGTCATCATGCCATTATTCGTCGTTAGCTGTACCGATCGGGAAGGTACAGTTGAAAAACGCCTCGCGATTCGTCCACAACATCTTGCACGTCTGGAACAGTTAAATGCTGAAGGCCGCCTAATTGTTGCAGGTGCCATGCCTAAAGATCCAGCCAATCCACAGGCCGGTTTTTATGGCAGTACCATTATTGTCGACTTTGACAGTCGTGAAGCGCTGGATACATGGCTACAGGATGAACCTTTCTTAAAAGAAGGTGTGTACGAACACATCGATGTCAAACCATTCAATAAAGCATTCCCTCAAGGATAAGGTTCATGCGTGTTGTTACTGCCAGTATCATTGGCCTATGTTTTATGATTTCTCCAGTATGGGCAGTCGAAGTTGCGCCTGCTCCTGTGACTCAGGGAAATCAGACAGCACAACTTCAAGGGACAGCGGTGACTGTCCAAACCCAGTCTACGCCGAAACCTGCCATTATTCCTGCCGTAGCGTCTTCTGCCCAATCGGTGACACCTGCTGAAAATAAACCGTTAACCGCAGAAGAAATCGCCAAGCTCAAAGCCCAGCAAGATGCCAAGGTAAAAGCCTTAGTCAAAGATCAGGCCACCCGTTTGCAGCAACTGGAAAAAGCCAATCTGGAAGCACTATCGCAAAATCAGGAATTGCAGCTCAAGAATGACAATCTAGGGGTTCAGGTACAAGTACTGCAAAGCGAACGCAGTGCCCAGATGTTCCTCTACGGCGCTGCAACCCTGGCTGTGGGGGTATTGCTCGGCTTCCTGATCGCGAGCTATGTTTATACCAAACGTCGCCGTCAATGGTAAGCTATAGCCCTTCCCGATATCTTTAAGGTTGTACCCGTTTTGTCACACGCAATTCAAACTGCTGATCTGGATTGGCAATTGGTGGATGGTATTGATGTGCCTGTATCCAAGCAATTTGGTGATGTGTATTTTTCCAAAGACAATGGCTTGCTGGAAACCCGGCATGTCTTTTTAAATGGCAATGATCTCAGTACGCGTCTGGCAGATTTAAAACCTTTTGAATATTTCTGTGTCGGTGAAACGGGTTTTGGTACTGGTTTAAATATTCTGGCCCTGTGGCAGCTCTGGCAACAGGTGCGTCCGGACAATCACAGTCATCTGCATGCGATTTCAGTTGAAAAATTCCCTCTTTCTAAAACCGATCTGATTCGAGCCTTAAATGCCTGGCCAGAACTCAAGCCTTTAGCTCATCAACTCATCTCTCAATATCCGATGCCAATTGCCGGCTGTCATCGTCTCAGTTTTCCTGAAGAGCGATTCAGTCTGGATCTATGGCTGGGTGATGCACATGATGTTTTCCCGGTAATTGAAAAAACTGCGCCGGTGAACGCTTGGTTCCTGGATGGTTTTGCGCCTTCCTGCAATCCAGACATGTGGGAAGAAAATGTTTTAAATAATATTGTACGTTTATCCGAGATCGGTACCACTTTCGCCTCTTTCAGTGTTGCTGGCGTCTTAAAACGTGGCTTAAAAAATCATGGGATTTCAATTTCCCGCCCACGTGGTTTTAAGCATAAGCGTGAAATGCTGAAAGCGATCTGGAATCCGGCTGAGGAAAGCAACCCATCTTCAGCGCAGGAAACAACTCAAAAAAAAACTGAGCGAGATACAAAGACCAATATCAGACCTCGTCAAATCGCTGTGATTGGCGCTGGAATCGGTGGTTTAAGTAGCGCATGGGCATTCGCTCAACGCGGTCATCAAGTCACGATCTACGACCAGTCAGCGCCCCTCTCCGGAGGTTCTGGCAATCCACTGGCTTTGCTCAATCCCAAACTCTGTCCGGTTGAGCAAAGTGCAGAGCATTTAATGACCTTGGCCTGGCAACAGGCTCTGACGCACTATGCAAAATTCAAGGCTTTCCGCCCGATTCAGGTCAATCAACTGGCCTTAAAAAACCCTGAACAGCTTTTGGAATTAGCAGAGGAATATCCTGAAGAAATTCTGGCTGTACAAGATACAGAAGATCAAGAGATTCAAACTGCATTTCCAAGTTTAAAACTGTTAGCAGCTGGTGCGGTTTCTCCTCATCAATTGCGTGATGAAATTTTGCAGCATCCGAATATTCAATATAAACAGGCCAAAATTAGTTATATTGAAGCGGCTACAAAACCTCAGCTCTTTTCAGATGAACAGAATCTAGGTGAATTTGATCATGTCATTGTCTGTACTGCGCTAGAAACAGTACAATTTTTTGCAGATTATCCGGTTTTGAAACCGATTCGCGGACAGGTCAGCTGGGTGAATAATCAAGCCCAGCCTTTAAGTGAAAATATTGCCTATAGCTATGGCGGTTATTGTATGCAACTGGATGCAGAACATCTGATCTTGGGCGCTTCTTTCTATCCAGGTCGGGATGATGCAGAGGTACTGGCAGAAGACCATGTACACAACTACGAACTGATCCACAGTGTCTTTCCTGAATATGCACAATCATTAGCTTCTACCGAGACCTGGCAAGGTCGTGCCTCGGTACGCGCGCAAAGTCAGGATTATTTCCCCTTGCTCGGCAAGATGAAAGCGGATGAGGAAATTTACAGCTTTGCCGGTCTAGGCTCCAAAGGTTTTCTGTTTGCGCCGCTCTGTAGTGAAATTCTGGCAGCCCAGATTCTGGGAGAAGCCTGTCCGATACCATCGAGTCTCGTCAAAAAACTCAGTGTGACGCGTTTTCAGAAGAAAGTGAAAATGAAGAAACCGTATTTTAAGCCTCAAATATAGAATTTTATTTTAAGGGTGTTCCTGCGGGAGAGGACTAGGGTGAGGGTTTTATTTTATTGTGAAAATATTTTACCTTTCTGCCCCTCTCCTAAAAGGCATAGGTATCTACACATCTATGAGATACCTAATGCCATTGTGGCTATCTCATTGAGTTCATCTATTGAATATTCCGAGAGCAGTTGAAGAGTGTTCAGTAAAATCGAAAGCCCTGCCAATAAGG
>NZ_JBWZQN010000026.1:0-40284 GCF_056724605.1 Prolinoborus fasciculus
TTGTGTATATAGAAATCGTCGTAAAAGATTAAACCTGCGGTTTAATTTACTTGCTGGCATATACAATTTAGATTGGGTGAAAGATAAACAATTAAATTGATTGAAAAATGATTTATGAAGGAAGTCTAATGTATTCATACAGAAAAAAATATATTTAATTGCTTAAAATCTCAGTTAGAAAGTTAAGTGCCAATAAATCAACACTTATTTATCTGGGGCTAATCACACAGCAACTGAGAATTTTTCACTGTTTTAAGCTTTGAACAAAAATAATTCAGGAAAATAGAAAGACTCTGCGTGATTTAAAGCATCACTGGCCTGAGCATTTCCTGTGCCACGTTCTGATAACTTAAAATTTGTTGACCATCCAAGGTCGTTTCAACGGTAAAAGAACCATCCTGATGGGTCGCGGTCACTGTAAAAATATAGTGTTCGAATTGTGCCAGTTTGACCTGCTGTCCAATTTTAATATGCATCATGATGTCTACATCTGTGTAGTGATCTTTTCAAACTGCATTCTGGCATGAACATAGATGCTTTTGAATATTTGATCAACTTAAGTATACGAATAATAATAATTAAATTTTAATTTAGGACGAATAAGGCTTATTATTTAAAACAATATACTTATAATTCAATTTGTTATATTTAAAATTAATTTTATCTTTTGCGATAATTCCGACTGACTGATACACATAGGCAATCATCTTATCTTTTATAACAATCAGTTAAGCGTTACAGCCGATGATCCTTTATCCTTTTGATTGAATATACCTATCCTGCGATATAGGGATAAACAGAAATTTCAAAAAAAAAGATTTATTGAGCTTGATGTTCATGTACCACAAACTGTGGAATGCGATGTCCTTGAGCATAATCATGTTTTTGGTAGGCTTGTGAAATTTCCATCAACTTTAACTGGGTCGCCTCGGCACCAGCCTGCATGGTGAGTTCCCTGCCACGTACATCAAAGATATGGCCTTTTTCGCGTAAGTCCGGCTGAATCACCACATCTGCATGCTTTAATTCTTCATGCGCCAGATGTTGCTGCATAATATTGATGTTCTGGTTAAATAGCCCCCAGACATTGCTGGTTTCCGTGTGAATGGGCTGTGCCAGAATATCCACCGCAATCACAATATCGGCTCCCAACTCACGTGCCACATCGACCGGCACAGGACTGACCAGACCACCATCTACATATTCTTTACCTTGAATAAGAGTCGGAATAAACATACTCGGAATCGAGACTGAAGCACGTACCGCCTGTCCGGTATTGCCATAGTTAAAGACGACTTTCTTGCCTTCTTTCAGCGCGGTTGCTACCACAAACATTGGGATTTTCATGGCTTCAAGCGGGGTTTGATCGACCTGCAAATTGACATAGTCCTCAACTTTCTTGCCATCAAAAAAACCTTTTCTGGCCAGCTTGATATCACGGACATCATTCGGTCGCATGTTGAGAGCAATATTGCGCAGTTCAATCGCCGGTTTGCCACTTGCATAAATGGATCCCACAATACTGCCCGCACTGGTTCCGACAATAAAATCTGGTTGAATACCCGCCTGTTCCAGTACTTCCAACGCACCAATATGCGCATAGCCACGCGCACCGCCACTGCCCAGAACTAAAGCAACTACCGGACGTTGCTGGGTTTGCTTGATCTTTTGAAAATCAATTTGATTCGGACGTGCCTGAGCTTCTCCGCGTTGTGCAGCAGGTTGTAGATGACTAGTCGCCGCTTGGGCTGTCATTGGGGTCGTTTGGCAAGCACTTAGGCCAAATGTACCCAGTATCACCATACTCAACACATATTTCTGCATGCAGAGAATGTCCTCATTAATCTAAAGCAGCATAGTGTATAAACACATGCATAAATAGTCTGTAGAATTTCGTAAAACTGTCATACAGTTCAGCTACTTTATCTTCATTTTTCCCATAACTGTATGCCTTCAATCTCACTGTACCGGATTTTCCTGATTTTCCTGCAACTGGGCTGCATTTCATTTGGCGGTCCAGCGGCGCATCTGGTGTTTTTTCACCGAAAATTTGTGACCCAACTGCAATGGTTGAATGACACCCAATACAGTCAACTGGTCGCTTTGGCACAACTTTTACCCGGGCCGAGCAGCAGTCAGGTGGGGCTGTCGATCGGTTATCTGCAACGGGGCTATACTGGTGCCGTGATCGCATGGTTGGGTTTTACCCTGCCCTCAATGATTCTGATGACCTTGGTGGCGCTCTTGGGTCAAAGCTATTTTCATATTTTAAACTCAAACAGCTTTCATACCATCCAGTTAATTGTATTTTCTGTCATCGCCTGGGCATTCTGGCAAATGCTGAGAAGCTTCTGTAAATCGGCTTGGCAATACGCTGTCTTAATCCTCTCGGTGGCATTACTGATAGTCGTTTCAGTGAGTTTTAATCAGATTCTGGTCATTATACTGGGCGCAATCTGTGGACTCTTGGCTGGACATTTTTCCCACTCAGATTTGAAACCCAAAGAAATTAACAAAACGGCAATCAGCTCGCCTTATATTCGATCTGCCGCTGCGCCCTATTGGCTGTTGGCATTTATCCTCCCATTTGTGCTGCTGCCCTTAGCAGGCAAGTTATGGGGTGAATCAGAGCTGCAATTTTTTTCCAATTTCTATCAGACTGGCTCGCTGGTGTTTGGTGGTGGTCATGTGATTTTGCCTTTATTGCATCAGGATTTTGTCACGACTAGTTTGGTGAGTGCCCAATCTTTTGATCTTGGCTATGCATTTGCCCAGCTCATGCCTGGACCTTTATTCAGTTTTGCCAGTTATATTGGTGCTTTGCTGCCTTGGACGCCTTATGTCTGGCTAAATACACTGTTAGCAACCTGTGCAATCTTTTTACCTTCATTTTTTCTGATCTTTGCTACCTTGCCCTACTGGTCATGGTTGATGCAGCAGCGCCATATTCATCAGGCGGTGATGGGCATCAATGCTGCGGTGGTGGGGCTATTGCTGTATTTATTGCTGGATCTTTCACAACGTTATTTTAGTTATGGCTCCGACCTAGTCTTTGTCGCGGTGATGATTGCTCTGCTACGCTCAAAACTACCGGTCTGGTTCAGCCTGATTTTAGGCTTTGTGCTTTATCAAAGTTATTTAAATTTCTTTTAAATAAAACTTTGGCACAAAAAAAGCCCCGAATGATCGGGGCTTTTTGCTTCAAGTCTTACCAGATATCTGATTTGACCTTGTCTTTAAATTTAGGATGGTTATCCAGTTTAAATTCAGGCTCTTTCACACCACGCTTCAACTGACCAGTATAGTCGCGAAGTAGCATCAGCAAGAATGGCATCAGCAACAGGATTGCGATCAGGTTGATGCTTGCCATGACACCCATGAACAGATCTGCCATATTCCAGATCAATGGCACACTGGCGATAGAACCGAAATACACCATGACCAATACAAATAAGCGGAAAATCAACATCACCCGGCTATTGTTATTGATGAACTGGACGTTTCCTTCGGCATAGGCATAGTTACCAATAATCGAAGAATAGGCAAACAGGAACAGAATCAAAGCCAGGAAGTCATCACCCCAGGCACCAATCTGGCTTTCAAGCGCCATCTGGGTCAAGGTCACGCCTTCAAAGCCTGCATTTTCATACAGACCCGAAACCAGAATAATAATCGCGGTACATGAACACACCACAAAGGTATCTACAAATACTCCGAGCATCTGTACCAGACCCTGGTTGACCGGATGTTTGACATCGGAAGCTGCAGCAGCATTCGGTGCCGAACCCATCCCTGCCTCGTTAGAGAACAGACCACGCTTGATGCCCATCATCATCGCCATAGATACCATGGCGCCAAAGAATCCACCAGCGGCGGCTTCAAATTCAAAGGCTTTACTGAAAATGAGCTGGAAGATGGATGGGAGCAAATCGTAATTGATGACCGCAATATACAAAGCCACAGCCAGATAAAGCACAGCCATAAACGGCACAAAGCTTTCCGCAACTTTCGCAATCCGTTTAATCCCGCCAAAAATGATCACCGCAGTCATCAAGACCAGAAACAATCCGACCCAGGAAATTTCCAGATTCAGGCCGCCTAATGGCAGAATCAGGTTCGCCTGATCCCAGCCCCAGGCATGAGAGGTTGCTCCGGTAATGGCATTGGCCTGAACTGCATTGAAGACAAAACCATAAGTCGTGATCAATGCAATCGCAAAGACAATCCCGAGCCATTTCTGTTTCAGGCCTTGAGTAATGTAATAAGCTGGACCACCACGGAATTGCTGGTTTTTGTTATCTCGCACCTTAAACAACTGTGCCAAAGAGGATTCAACAAAAGCAGAACTCATGCCCAAAAAGGCAGTAAACCACATCCAGAACACGGCACCGGGGCCACCAATCGCAATCGCAATGGCGACACCCGCGACATTGCCCACACCGACCCGGCTTGCCAGTCCAGTGACAAAGGCCTGAAACGGGGTAATGCCGTGCGTATCCTGAACCTTGCCACGGCTATTTTTCATGACTTTCATGCTGTGCCAGAACAAACGAATTTGTACTGCACCCGTCATGATCGTGTAGAAAATACCGACTGCGACCAGAAACACCACCAGAAAATCCCATAAAGGGCCATTCAGGGCATTAATCCAGCCGAGTAAGGTTTCATTTAACTGATCATTCATGTCACATCCTTATGAGCCTATGACTCATCGTATCAGGCATAAAAATTATGCAAAAAACTTCAAAATCATCTGAATAACAGTAGCATTGATTAAGTCAACGAAGAACGCACCACATAATGGAACAATCAGGAAGGCCTTATGCGACGCACCATACATATTGGTAATCGCCTGCATATTGGCAACCGCTGTTGGCGTTGCGCCCATACCGAAACCACAATGACCTGCTGCAAGTACCGCAGCATCGTAGTTTTTGCCCATGATGCGGAAAGTGACGAAAGCTGCATACAAAGCCATGGTGATGGTTTGCGCACCCAGAATCACCATGAGTGGTCCTGCAAGGTCAGCCAATTGCCATAATTTCAACGACAATAATGCCATCGCCAAATACAGTGACAATGAAGCATTACCAAACACATCAATCGCGCGATCAAAAATCTGAACCTTGAAAATGCCTTCCAGTACATTACGCAGGAGTACACCGCCGCCCAATGCCCAGACAAATGTTGGCAGTTCAAAAGCAGTACCTTTACTGAAACCTGTCATAAACTCTGCAAAAGCCAAACAGCCTGCAAACAGGCCCAATGTGGTAATTGCATTATCGGCAGTAATCAGACGCAGACGATGTGGATATTCAAATTGTACGTATTCCTCTGAAGTGCTATCCATTGGGGTGTTGTCACGCTTTTCGATCTGCTGATCGGTACGTGCAGTAGCCAGGTTATAACGGTTGATCAGCAACTTGGCTAAAGGTCCACCAATGATCCCGCCGATGATCAGACCGAAAGTCGCACTGGCCATACCCAGTGCCAAAGCACCCTGAATGCCATGTTCAACTTCAAAAATCTCCCCCCATGCACCCGCAGTACCATGACCGCCGGTTAAGGTAACTGAGCCTGCAATCAGGCCAATCAGTGGGTCAATACCAAGCAGTGTTGCCAGACTCATACCGACTGCATTTTGCAAAACAATAAAAATCGATATAGCAAACAAGAAAATTACCAGACCGACACCGCCTTCACGCAACTTGGAAAAGTTGGCACTCAGACCGATCGAGGCAAAGAAGATCAACATAAAACTGGTTTGTAGCTCTGAACTGGTGGTGATGCTGTATCCCCACAGTGAATGCACCAGTAATGAGATGATCGCAGCAACCAAACCGCCTGCAACCGGCTCAGGAATGTTGTAGCGCTTTAAAAAATCGATTTTATTAACCAGGAACCGCCCAAGTAATAAAACAATCACTGCGGCAATCAGGGTATAAAATGCGTTAAAAGTAAAATCCATAATTTTTTGCCCAAGATGATTCTGAATTTTTTATTATTCTAAAAGTCGTAGAGTTGACTATATGTCTAGCTCTCTCATTAGATATGCATCCGTTACATCCGGATTTAATCTATGACCTTTAGAAAACAAAACGTTTATCATCTCTTTCAAACTTATGAATATCATCGTCACGATCATATTCAACAAATGAGAGATTTATAAAAGCAACACCATTTCTATTCCGATACTCAGTCTTTTGGAAAATTGCAGGCAATCTTCAAACAGACGTACATGCTAATAAAAAAACTGTGTTTTAAGCTCAAAAAACATTCACTGATTGATGAGTGCTTTCAACCTAAAGGCTTCATTCAAGCCATCTGGAATAGCGTTATTTCAAACAGATCTTGATCATGCAAAGCATGAATTAAGATGAAAAGTCGTACATTATGCTGTTTCTTTGTATAACGTTATATTGTTTTTTATTAGCAATAGTTAATAAAACTATAAAAAATAATTATAAGTTCTCATTTTTTATATGAAGATTAAACTATCTTTTAATTCAAAAAAAATATTAGTCTCTTACTCAAAACAGAATAACACCGGAATCCTGAAATTAAATTAACTCGATTTTCAGGCAAAATAAATGTGTTCTCTGTGTGAAATTGTTATTGTTAAATTGTTCAAACACTTGGGATTTAAGCTATTTTTTTCACTTAAAGACAATTTTCATAACGATCTTTATTCTGATCATTTAGAGGACTAAACTCGTATTTTGGAAGGCCAAATAAGTGCTCTTTGGCTATTTTTTGGATAAATCATTTTTATCAGCCGGTAAACAATAAAATTTTCCTATCCCCCCTTCTGTTTGTTTAGTTTATAGTCATTGCCAACTCAATAAGGATATTTGACTGGACTTTACAATGGATCAAAATTTTGTTCATGCGGTAGATCACACCATTACCTCTCGTCATTCAGTACGTGCTTTTTTAAATACACCCGTGAATACCGACACCTTAAAAGAGATTTTGGCCGTTGCCAGCCGTGCCCCTTCAGGAACCAATACCCAACCCTGGAAAGTGTATGTGGTAACTGGCAAAAAGCGCGATGAAATCGTGCAACGTGTCTGTCAGGCACAAATGCAAATCTATGCAAATCCGGAATTGTCACAGCAGTATCAGGAAACTTTTGCCTATTATCCTGAACAATGGATCTCGCCATTTATTGAACGTCGTCGTGAAAATGGCTGGGGTTTATATGGCTTGCTTAACATTCAAAAAGGTGAAAAGGAAAAAATGGCACGTCAGCAGTTACGTAATTTTGAACTATTTGATGCGCCTGTCGGCCTGTTCTTTACTGTCCATCGTTCTTTGGCGATTGGTTCCAAAATGGATGTTTCAATGATGATCCAGAATGTCATGCTGGCCGCAAAAGCCCGCGGTCTGGACACTTGCCCGCAGGCTGCCTGGAATCATTTTCACCCGATCGTACTTGATCTGGTGGGTGCTCCAGCCGATGAAGAGCTGGTCTGCGGTATGGCACTGGGCTATGCCGATCCAGAGCAGATTGTTAACAGCTTTATTACCCCGCGCGTTCCCGTAGAGGAATTTGCCGTGTTTATCGAAGAGTGAGGCAGGCAGGGCTAAGTCAATTGACTTAGCCCTCTGTCCAGACCAGTATTTTTATTGCCTGAGAGAACATCCAGCATCTATGCATTTTTTAGGCTGGGCATTTTTATTTTAAAAATTGTCCAAGCAGAAATACAAACAAAAACCAGCATGATCAATGCCATATTCAGTAAAGCCTGCCAGAGCATAAAATTCAGTAATACGCCGGCCAGTAATCCACAGACAAATTGCATACTTCCCATAATGGCACTGGCAGTTCCTGCCCGCTCGCCCTGTTCAGCCATTGCCAGAGCCATGGCATTCGGACCAGTAAAACCGATAGCTGCCACTATGACAAACATGCCTGGCAGTACCCAGAGCACAGAGTTTACGTCCAGACAGCCCAGCAGGATTAAAGCTGACACACCGGCAAACTGCAGACAGGTGCCGATTTTCAGACGCTGCAATATCGAGAAACGTCCGGCCAGATGCTTATTCAATGTCGAAAACAGCATGATGCCGACCGCATTTGCACCAAAAGCATAGGCAAACTGCTGCTCGGTGAGCTGATAACGATCCATCAAAATGGCCGAAGAAGCACTGATATAACAGAACATCACCGCACCGGAAAAACAGCCGGCATAAAGCGGGCGCCGAAAGCTGGGATCCTGAAAAATGCTACGGTATAGGCTTAATACCTGTTGAAAATTCAGCTTGAGACGGCGTTCTGGTTCCAAGGTTTCTTTAAAAAGAAAGTGCACACAAGCCAGACTCAGCAAACCACAGCCCATTAATACCAGAAATATCGTGTTCCATTCATAAAATTTTAGTATCCAGGCCCCCAGACTCGGGGCAATAATTGGTGCAATCGCAGTCACAATCATCATGCTGGCAAAGGCCTGAGCTGCTGAGTGCATATCCAGACGGTCACGAATTGCAGCACGTGCCATGACCACGCCAACACAGCCACCGAGAGCTTGTAAAATCCGGGCAGTGATCAGACTCCATTCATCCTGCACAAAGACACACAGCAAACTTGCCCCAATGTATAAGCACAGCCCAAAATACAGTGGCGGTTTACGTCCAATCCGGTCACTGATCGGTCCATAAATCAGCTGTCCGACAGCCAGACCAAAGAAATAGGCCGGCAGGCTATTGGAAACCATTTGAGTACTGACACCAAAATCTGCAGCCATGGCCGGCAAGGCAGAAAGATACATATCAATGGATAAAGGCCCGAGCGCACTCAGTGCTGCCAGCAACACAATCCAGGACATGGCATAAGGTTGTTGTACTATTTTATTCGATGTCATAAGCATGAAGATTTAAAGCGCTAATATGCAGACAAATTAACACAGTGCATAGTATGATTTAGCCTGAAATGAAGATTTATAAATCTACTATTTTCATTAGTATATTCAGATTCAGCTGTAAAACTGCAGCATAAAGGACGACCTTTGAAATCTTGGCTCACTCGTCTCAAGCAAACCACCTATAACACGACCTTGATGTATAACCTGCGCATGATGACGGCATTTGCAGGTACCGCCTTTGTTCCCTATTTTATGGGACAACAATTGATGACGATCCCATTGACTTTAGGGGTGGTCGCAGCTGGTTTAAGCGATATTGATGACCGCTTTTCGGTGCGGATTTTAAATCTGCTCTACACCTACATTGGCTTCTTTATTACGGCAGTAGGCGTATATCTGCTTTTTCCTTATCCCTTGCTGTTTGCCTTGGCCTTAATTGTGTCCTGTATTGCCCTGATTTTGCTGGGTTCACTAGGGCGACGCTATGCCACGATTTCCTACGGCTGTCTGGTGATTTCCGTTTATTCCATGCTCGGGGTGGAGCTGTTTGATGAATGGTATAAACAGGCTGGTTTATTGGTCATCGGCGCGATGTGGTACGGTCTGCTGTCGACCATCAGTTTCCTGATTTTCCCTGCCCGGTTGGCGCAAGACAAGCTTGCCATTTCCTATTCTGCTCTCGGTGACTTTTTATATGCCAAGTCCAATCTGTTTGATGTGGACATGACCCCGAAAAGCTATCAGCAAAGCATGATTGAACTCTCGCTTGAAAATGGGAAACTGATTGCGATTTTTAATGAGATGAAAACTGCCCTTTTGACTCGCCTGAAAGGTGACCGGGGGCAAAAAGACACCCGTCGCAGCCTGCAATATTATTTTGTCGCGCAGGATATTCATGAACGTGCCGATTCAGCGCATATTGATTATCAGAAACTGGCCAAGATTTTCCAGCATAGCGATATCCTGTTCCGCTTCCAGCGCATCATGTCAATTCAGGGCAAAGCCTGTAAGGACCTGAGTGAAAGTTTGCTGATGCGCAAACCTTATGTACATAACCAGCGCTTCAAGCATGCCTTTGATAACCTGAGACAGTCTCTGGATAAGTTACGTCAGGAGCAGCAGTATGATCAGGTCTGGATCAGTGCCCTGTTTGCGCTGTTTCAAAACCTGAAATCGATTGATGCCCAGTTACGCAACCTGGAAACCGAGCAGAATATCAAGTCCGAGCGTTTCAAACATATCGAGAACCAGCTTAGAGATGATGACCTGAAAGGCTGGGATGACATCAAGATTCGGATTAAGCAGCATCTGACCCCAGAATCGGTGCTGTTCCGGCATGCCATTCGCCTGTCGATTGTGCTGCTGATCAGCTATATTTTTGTACAGGTCAGCAATATTGAATATGGTTACTGGATTTTATTGACCGCACTCTTTGTCAGCCAGCCCAACTTTAACGCCACCAAACGGCGTTTACGTCTGCGTATTATCGGTACGTTGGTCGGTATTATCCTCGGTTATGCCATTTTATATTTTGTGCCGTCCATCGAAGGACAATTATTGCTTCTGGTACTGAGTGGGATTCTGTTCTTTGAATTGCGCAGTAAACAGTATGCACAGGCCACCGCCTTTATCACAATTTTAGCCCTGATCAACTTCAACCTGGACGGTATGGGCTATGCCGCGGCCATCCCGCGTATGATCGACACCTTGATTGGCTGTGCGATTGCCTGGTTCGGCGTCAGCTTTATTTTTCCAGACTGGAAGTTCCGGCGTTTGCCGCGAAGTATCAAACGCAGCCTGCAGGCAGAAGCAGATTATTTGAGTGAAGTAATCGAGCAGTATAAATCAGGACGTAATAATGGCCTGAAATATCGGATTGTGCGCCGTGCGGCCCATAATACCGATGCCGAGGTGGCTTCACTAATTTCGACACTGGCCACTGAACCGGATATTGATCCGGTACAAAAATCGCTAGCCTTTGAGTTCCTTTGTCTGAACCATACTTTTATCAGTTATATTGCTGCACTGGGCGCACACCGGGAAAAAATTGAAGATCAGGACATTCTGAATTTACTAGACAAAGCACTTGAGAACATTCGTGGTGCATTGCTAAGAGATGAAATGCCCGATTTAAGTGCGCAAAATATGATTGCCCATATTCGCCAGCGCCTGGCTCAAGATCAGGAGCAAGATCAGAAATCCCTGATCATTTTGCAGCAACTGTCTTTAATGTTCAGCATTTTAAAGCAGTTGAGCCAACTGAAACAAAGTTTGAGTCATGAGCGTGATGAACAGGCAACTGAATTAGGTTCATTATAATTTGGCTGATTTTGGAACAATATACTCACTGAATTGGTACAATTAGTGCTAAACTTTTTACAGTTTAAAATCTGCTAATTTCATTATGACTGCGAAAAATTTATACGCTTATACCCTACAGCCTGTGAACTATGAAATTTCAGAAGCCGAGCAGCGTCATGCTCAGCTGGTGATCTGGCGTAGTACCAATAAAATTGGCATGAAAGCATGGCTGATCATGGGTGCTGTTGTTGCACTTTCTATTCTGGGCATTCTGCTCCTGAAGAACTATTCTACCGTGTTCTGCTGGGTGGCCATTGTCTGTGTGGTGTTGTATTACCTGATCCGTACCTTTGGTCTGGAATGGTATGTTAAACGCAAGATGAATGAATTTCCGGTACAGGAAATCAAAGGTGTTCGCCTGGGCGTGCAACCGCATGGTATCGTGATGCGCCAGAAAATGGGCATGCAGGAAGGTGTTGGCGCGATTAGCTGGAAAGACATCTATGAATGGTACAACACACCAGAATTCATGTTGGTCAATTTCAAAGTAAAAGGCCAGCAAGGCGCCTATATCCTGCCGAAACGTCTAGACAGCAAAAACTTCTCTTTCGCTACGATTCGCAAGCATCTGGAAGCAGAAGTCGGCGCAGCAAAACAAATCTAAACTGTTCTTTCTTCAGTGAAAAACCTCCTGCCCCGGCATGGAGGTTTTTTTAATCTCAAAATAATAAATGATAATGAGAATAAATATTATCCTCAACACCTATAATTCGGGCTCAAACTTCAGTTATAATTTTGCCACTTTTATAGATCTCACCCTTAATCTGACGACCATGTTTAAAAAGACATTTTTCCAAATCCACTGGTTTCTGGGGATTACAGCAGGTTTAATCCTCTCGATAATGGGGGTCACTGGCGCAATCTATTCCTATGAACAACAAATATTAAAATGGATGAATAGCGACAGTTATACGGTTCAGGTTCAGCAACGTGACAAACTCACGCCTGCCGAGCTGTATCAGCACTTTAACCGTACTGCGCCTGACATGAAGATCAACAGTATTACCGTGGCACAAGATCCAAGTGCTTCGAGTACCGTGAATGTCGCTAAAGAAGGCGCACGGCGTGGTCAGAACATCATGATCAACCCGTATACTGCGGAAGTCTTACCAGAGATTAAGGGTCGGGAGTTTTTCCAGTTTATTCAGCAACTGCATCGTAATTTGACGGTTGGTCCAGTAGGTAAACAGATTACCGGTGCCTGTACCCTGATGCTGATCTTTTTTGTCTTGTCAGGTCTATACCTGCGCTGGCCGAAACGTCATTCGATCAAGCAATGGTTCTTTGTAAAACCTCAGCTGAAAGGCCGTAATTTTATCTGGGATCTGCACGCTGTTGTGGGAACCTGGGTGGTGATTTTTTACCTGATTTTAGCCTGTACCGGCCTGTACTGGTCTTATGACTGGTGGCGCAATGGCATGTTTAAGGTACTGGGTGTAGAGCGTCCGCAACCGGAAATGCAGGCCAATGCCGGCAATAACCGTGGTGAAGGACATCCAGGCGGCGAACGTGGCCCACGTGCTGAAGGTGAAGCACGCGAAGGTCTCAGCCCTGAAGCTACTGTCCGTGCATTGGACCAGAGCTGGATTGGCTTTAACACTGAATTTTCAGATAAGTATTCTACTGTAACGTTTAACCTTCCGAAAAAACCGGATGGTGAAATGCAACTGAGCTTTGTCGATCCAATCGTTCAGCATGAACGTGCACGAAACAGTGCCACTTATAATTACCAGACAGCTGAATTTACCAAAGTTGAGCTGTATGAAGATAAAAAGCTCAATGAAAAGATCATGAGCAGCATGTTACCGGTGCATCGTGGCAGCTTCTTCGGCCCGATCTACCAGTTCTTTGCCATGGTCGCAGCCTTGTTGATGCCGTTGTTCTTCGTGACCGGCTGGATGCTTTATCTGAAACGTCGCAAACAGAAACGCTTAACACTGGCAGCACGTCAGGGTGCGACTGCAGTAAACCTGGATGAAAATGCAAAACCGTGGCTCATCGCCTATGCCTCACAAACAGGGGTTTCTGAGCAACTGGCTTGGCGTACAGCAACTGCCCTGCAGGAAGCACGTCAACCGGTAACAGTGAAGCCGGTACAACAACTGACGCTTGCCGATTTACTGCAAACCGAACAGGTATTATTTGTTGCCAGTACCTATGGCACGGGCGAAGCACCAGATCTGGCTTCTTCTTTTGAGAAAAAAATCCTGTCTGCTCAAGCTGATCTCAGCCATTTAAGTTATGCGGTATTGGCTTTAGGTTCTCAGGAATATCCAGACAGCTATTGCAGTTTTGGTCACCGTATTGATCAGTGGTTAAAACAGAATGGTGCCCAGCAGCTATTCAATACGATTGAAGTCGACAATGCCAATAACGAGCATATCCAGCAATGGAATAGTGCGCTGGAACAAGTCACTCGACTTGAGCTACAAGCGATGAGTATCGATAAGACCTTTGATCACTGGAGTTTGAGTAAACGTGAAGTCCTCAATCCGGGTAGTCTGGGTGCGCCTGCCTTCAATATCGAACTGACCCCTGAGCATGAAGCCGTCTGGCAAGCAGGTGATATTGCCGAGATTCAGCCAGGAAATAGCCCAGAACGTATTCATGCATTTATGCAAAAGCACCAGATAGCAGCGGGTACACAAGTACCTTCTATGCAACAGAATATTGAACAGGCACTCTGGGATCGTGATCTGACTCAGGCTGAACCTTTTGATTCTCTGGATCAGCTCCTCACGCAATTACCGGTTTTGGCAACACGTGAATACTCCATTGCCAGTATTCCAAGCCAGCAGGTTTTACGTCTGGTGGTACGTCAGCAAACCGATGCTAGTGGTAATCTGGGATTGGGTTCAGGCTGGCTGACCCAGCATGCGGCTCTCAATGCGCCCATTGCACTGCGTATTCGCAGCAATGAATCTTTCCACCTGATTGATGACAACCGCCCGATTATCTGTATTGGTAATGGTACCGGCATTGCCGGACTATTAAGTCTGCTCAGTGCGCGTAACCGTCAGGACTATAGCCAGAACTGGCTGATCTTCGGTGAACGTCAGCGTGAACACGACTTCTTCTTTGAAGAAACCATTCAGGCCTGGCTGCAAATGGGAACCCTGAAACGTCTCGATCTTGCATTCTCGCGCGACCAGCAGGAAAAAGTTTATGTACACCATAAACTGCGTGAACAGGCTGAAGAACTAAAAGCTTGGATTGCTCAAGGTGCAGTGATTTATGTCTGTGGTAGCATCAATGGCATGGCCAGCGATGTGGATCAGGCCCTGATTGAGATTCTCGGTGAAACGCTGCTCGATCAATTACGTCTGGATGGACGTTATCGCCGTGATGTATATTAAGATAACCTGATATGCTAAAAACCGGGCTCAATGGCCCGGTTTTTATTGAAGATGCAAAAGCAATAATAAGAATATGAATAAGAAAAAAGGAACCCTGGATGCTCAATCAACTTAAACGAAGTCTTAGCCTGATCTCTGGCTTGATCCTATGTATCAATAGCGTCTGGTTACTGAGCCAAGGTCAGAGGCATTTTGCTATTGCCCTGTCGATCTTCATTGGGGTGGCACTCATCCTGTACGCCTTATTTTTTTCATCTATTCAGCGCTGGAAACAGAATTCCCGATTCAGAACCTTGTTCTGGAACAGTCTCTGGGGCGGATTTCTATTCTGGATCATCAGTGTCGCGGCTTTCTTCGCTTATATCCAGATGTCAATCAACCCGACTATTCCGGCACGACCTGCTGCAGCGATTTTAGTATTAGGTAGTGGTATTAATCAGGGTCAGCCCTCACCCATCTTAAAAAATCGTCTGGATACCGCAGCAAAATATGCAGAACGATATCCGAACACTTTAATCATTATGACCGGTGGACGAAATTTCTGGGAGAGACAGAGCGAAGCTGAAGTCATGCAAAGTTATATCTACACGCTCTGTACACGACAAATTTCACAGAACCCTTATCCTATCAGGGTTCTGCCTTCTTAAAATTGCCAAAATTTCCTTAAACTCTTCTTTTTTCCCAAAACCAATTAAACGCTGAATCGCCATTTGAACATAGTCTAAACCATAGCGAAATAAACTCATTGAGAGTCGTCCATGCTTCTTTATTTTTATCGCTTTTTTTTGATCATGTTGCCATTCACCCGTTAAGTAACACCAACAGAAGCTTATAGCTAACACCGCAATCAATTTTTTCACTCGTCTAGGGTCTGTCAAGCGCGTATTTTCAAGATTAAACCCGCGTCCTTTGAGACAACTGAATAAGGTTTCAATTTCCCAGCGTAATGCATAATCCTGAATAGCATTGGCATTAAACTGAGGAGAAACGACGAGTAAAAGCTCTCCATTTTCTAACTGTAGTGCACTTATATATAGTTTCACCCGACCAACCAAAATCCGTCGTTTACGACATTCAATTTGACCAACTTGAAGATGGCGAAATAAATCACTAATTTTATGATTCTTTCCTAAATGATTGGTGACAATAAAGTTTTTTTAACACGAATGCAGAAGTTGATCTCTTGTTCAATTAACCATGTAAACCACTGCTCACCGATAAACTCTCTGTCTGCGAACACATTCACAATACAGTCTTTACCAAAAATGGATATGAAGCGTTGAATTAAAGCAATACGCTCTTTCGTATCTGAATTTCCCCGTTTATTAAGTAATGTCCAAACGATAGGTATCGCTATTCCACGATAAACGATCGCAAGCATCAGGATATTAATATTTCGTTTTCCCCATTTCCAATTGGTTCTATCTAAAGTCAGTTGGACTTTGTCGAATGAAAATATATTGAAAATCAACTGAGAAATTTGACGATAATCAAAATACTGACCTGCAAAGAAGCGCTGCATACGTCGATAAAATGATTGTGGTAAGCACTTGATGGGCAAGGCTTTAGATGCAGAAGAAAGATTACATGTTTGCTTTAAAATAATCACAAGCATGATGAGCGCAAAGCACTTTAAATGTGACTTGTTCCATTTTAGATATTTGTTTAAGATAAGATATAACTCATTGAGATGTGTCATAGTATTCGTCGTTAGAAAACAATTATTATGACATTATTTCAATGAGTTATCTATTTTTGTCGTGTACAGAGATCTACACGAACTATCCGCAGCTCAAAAACCCCATTAGCTTAGAAGATCAAAGCAGAAGTACCCAACAGAACCTGCAATATTCTCAGGCAATCCTAAAACAGCAACATATTGATCGAAATGAGCCCATCGCGATTGTCACTAGCGATTTTCATAGCCCTCGTGCCCGTGCCATTGCCAGACATCAGGGTTATCAACAAGTCATCAGCCTGAGTGCCAGCACACCCCAGAATGTTCGCTATAATTCCTGGTTACGCGAATATTTTGCTTTGATAAGTGGCTGGCTACTGAATGAATATTCATTGTTCCAATAAACAAGCTGTTTTAAAAACAATAAATTTAATTTAAACGGATCTGCCTAGGCAAAGGCATATCCGGATTTTTAAACAGTTCCGGCTTTTGCACATAGATCTGATACAGATAATTTTTAATATCAAGTAATAATTTTTCCGGTGCCACCAGAATATTCTGCCCTTCCGGGTTCAGGTCAAGCGAAACAATGGTACTTTCCTGACGTAAAAAGGGAATGACTTTCTCTACAAAATCCTTGAGACCAATTTCCTGAATCTCGTAATTTTCCCAATTGTCTTTAATCAACAGTCGAGCCAGACCTTTACTTTGCCAACAGGCAAATGCGCGTTGTCCGGTCGGCGTGGCACATAAGGCCCACCCATCCTGATAGAGTGCAAAAATGCCAGCATTAGCAACAATGGCTTCAATATATTGCTTATAAAGCTGTTGAGGATCGAAAGCAGTTTTTTGGGATTTGGTCGCGGCTTTGCGCTGATAGGGATTTCTCATGGTCGTGAAATCTTAATATTATTATAATACAATCAGATTCTAAGGAATAAATAGAGTTGAAGCAAGAAGATATGGTGGGCGCTGACGGGATCGAACCGCCGACATTCTGCTTGTAAGGCAGACGCTCTACCAACTGAGCTAAGCGCCCTGAGAAAACAACAACGTTGTTTTAAATGACGCAAGACCAACAAGGGATGTAGTCTTGGTATCTTGAAAACTCAGATCTCAGGAATCCAAGCTTCTCATCTTAGGATGGCGCAGCGGACGGGGCTCGAACCCGCGACCCCCGGCGTGACAGGCCGGTATTCTAACCAACTGAACTACCGCTGCATCGTAAGAATCTGGTGGGCGCTGACGGGATCGAACCGCCGACATTCTGCTTGTAAGGCAGACGCTCTACCAACTGAGCTAAGCGCCCTGATAAAGAGTGTCAATCTTTAGTTTATTAAATTCAGGCTCAGGGACCTCAATTTAATTTCTTTTGAAATGGCGCAGCGGACGGGGCTCGAACCCGCGACCCCCGGCGTGACAGGCCGGTATTCTAACCAACTGAACTACCGCTGCATCGCAAAAGAATCTGGTGGGCGCTGACGGGATCGAACCGCCGACATTCTGCTTGTAAGGCAGACGCTCTACCAACTGAGCTAAGCGCCCTCAAAAGGTCTATCGTATAAATGGCGCAGCGGACGGGGCTCGAACCCGCGACCCTCGGCGTGACAGGCCGATATTCTAACCAACTGAACTACCGCTGCATTTACACAATGTCACTATTGTGGCAAACGAAAATCAAGATCTTAAAGTGGCGCAGCGGACGGGGCTCGAACCCGCGACCCCCGGCGTGACAGGCCGGTATTCTAACCAACTGAACTACCGCTGCAACTATAAGGTCTCAACATAAAAGAGCTTGGTGGGCGCTGACGGGATCGAACCGCCGACATTCTGCTTGTAAGGCAGACGCTCTACCAACTGAGCTAAGCGCCCTTTCTAAACGTCTATCATCGTTTGATGGGTGCATTATAGAGAATCTGCACAGCCTGTCAAACGCTTTTCGGAATGTTTTCCACTTTTTAGGTGTGACTGATTAAAAAATAGGTTGTTTGTTAAAAAAAACAACACTTTTTGTTTATTTTTTAAGTCTCTACCGAAATTTTTTAATTTTCAAAATGAAAATTGAAGCGAAATTTTGTGTTTTACCCTGCGAAGTTTCAGTCTAACCACACGACATATTGCAATTCTGATTAAGGATTATACAAAGCTTTAAAATACTCGACGTTGTGTTCATGTAATCTTTCAACTGTCATTTATTTTTATTCAGAAAATACCAGTAAATCTAAGCTTCAAATAATCATTTAACCCATTCCATGCGATAAAAATACCATCTGGATCAGATTAATCAATCTTTTCTGCTGTCTCCACCAAGCAGATTCAGTCCATAAAAACAAAACCATTTTCACATAATCTTAAAATCTAACTTTTATTCGCTTTTCGAAACATTCAGCCTGCCCAGATCTAATGCCTGTTCTGAAATATAGACCAGTGCATCTTCACTGATCAGGTCAAATAATTCAGCGACCTCCGGATTACGCATACGGATACAGCCGTGCGACAGCGGCTCTCCCATCTTTTCGGTTTCTGGGGTGCCATGAATATAGATATAACGCTGATAGGTATCGCAGCCTTCGCCTTGATTAAAACCTGCCTCAAGGCCTCTCAGCCATAAAATACGCGTCAGGATCCAGTCACGCTGCGGAAATTCCGCTGCCAGTTCGGCATTATAAATTTCACCCGTCGCCTGACGTGCGACAAATACACTATTTAAGGGAGCATTCTGACCAAACTTTTCAGCAACTCTGTGCCAGCCACGCGGGGTCTTGCCACTATTTTCAGTTTCACCAATGCCATTTTTGCCACTGGAAATCAGATATTGTTTGTTTAGACGGGGCAGATACAGTTTTTGTTGGGCAAGATCAATCAGGATATCGGCTTGATCCAGATGCAAGGTATTCATGACTTGTTATTCTCAGACTCTATTTTGTTTGGTTTTATAGGGTTTAACTGATTATCTTCAGATGGCGCTGTTGGTATATCTGTCTTTTCTGGGTCGACTGTATTTTTCTGAATAATGATCTGATTTGGTTCAGGACGTCGCCATAACCAGATCGCGACGATCAGCATCGTAATATTGGTAAAGGCTTTAACTGCTAAGGGTGCCGTGGTAAACAGCATGATGATCCCGCTGATCAGCATCATGATACTGGCCAGCCATTTGGCCTTACGCGGTACAGTACCGTGCGCGCGCCAATCTCTTAAGGTCGGGCCATATTTGGGATGATTCAATAACCAGTCATCCATTTGCGGCCAGCCTTTAGATGCCGCCCAGGCCGCCAGAATCAAAAAGACCGTTGTTGGCATACCCGGCAGGATTGCACCGATAAAGCCCAGGATCACAAACAGCACCACCAGACTTCGCCAAAACAACACTTTCATACATCAACCCTAACCGCAGAATTCAGGTAGTATAAAGCGTTTTCCGATACTGTCCGTTGTATTTCTGCACTTTTCACAGGTTGTACTATGCCCTTTTCCAGTTTAAACCAAAATCTTGTAGAAGCATGGCAACGTTATCAACATCCTCTGGTGCGGCAACTGGCATTTGCTGTTGGCAGTCCGAATATCCTGTCCCATATTCCAAATGAACTTGAACTCATACATCACTTTGAACTGCATGACAGCCAGACCTGGCAGCGACATCTTAGTCATTATCATCCACGCTTGGAATTTCTTGATCAGCATCCAGAAGAATTAATCAAATTTGTGCAGCAACTGAAAAGTACGCGTTTAGGACTGCGCTTTGAAATGCTGGTCTGGTTCTGGTTACTCGATGACGCTTTTCATCCCTATCGGCTGCTTGGCCATAGTCTGCAAAAAATTGAAGGCGCAAAGACCTTAGGCGAACTGGATTTTCTGCTATTAAATAGCGATACAGGACAGATTGAACATTGGGAAGTAGCATTGAAATATTATCTAGCCGAAGCCGATTTTAGTTTGCCGCATTGGTATGGCCTGAACCGCACCGATACTTTAATCAGAAAAATGAAGCATTTCACACAAAAACAATTCCAGTTTGATGAGGCTTTGCAGCATCCCATTCAAAGACGGTTTTGCGTCCTCAAGGGACAGCTGTATTTGCCTACACATCATGCCGATCAGCCAATTCCCTCATGGATCAATACCGAGCGTCGTCTGGGCTTATGGGGACAGCATATTCCTGCTGCACAGCACGGTTTCTATCGTCTGCAACGACATGAATGGATTTATCCGCAAGCCCGGCCGAGCAGTTCAGCTGCGATCTGGTGGACGGATGGACTTTATAAAAAACTCGATAGTGATGACTTTTATATGTATCGCAATCCGGTGCTGATCCAGCATCCATCGCATAAGCCCCTATAAAGCATTACATTTATTAACCGAAGCACTATGAAAACCACATATTTTTTAGAGCGTATATTTTCTACTCTAAGTCCCACATCATAATAATTTTATTATTGATTATACGGAGATGATGATGAAAAAAATTCTTGCTGCTTCATTAATGATGGCTTTTGTATTGACTGGCTGTAACACCGTAAAAGGCATGGGCAAAGATGTGTCTAAGGCTGGCGATGCGGTAACCAATACTGCTGAAAAAACCTCTGACGAAATCCGTCAAAACTAGTTTTTTCCTAAACGCTCACAGAACCCTATCCCAGATAGGGTTTTTTTATATCAGTCGTTCACATTCAAGCCTATATTCGCCTATTATAGAACCGAAAAAATTATCGACTGTTGAATACCGTATGAGCTCTTCCGCTACCCTCGATTTAAGCCTGCAACTATTACGTCAGCCTTCTGTCACACCGATTGATCATGACTGCCAGAACATCATGGCTGAACGTTTAAAGAAGATTGGTTTCAATATTGAATCCATGCGCTTTGAAGATGTAGATAATATCTGGGCACGCAAAGGCACAGAAGGTCCGGTCTTCTGTTTCGCTGGCCATACCGATGTCGTGCCAACAGGGAATCTGGATGCCTGGAACTCAGATCCTTTTTTACCAGAAATCCGTGAAGGCAAACTTTATGGTCGTGGCAGTGCCGACATGAAGACGGCTTTGGCAGCCATGGTAGTTGCAACAGAACGTTTTGTTGAAAAATATCCGAATCACAAAGGTTCGATTGCCTACCTGATTACTTCAGATGAAGAAGGTCCATCGATTAACGGCACGGTGAAAGTGATTGAAACACTGGAAGCGCGTAATGAGAAAATTACCTGGTGTCTGGTCGGTGAACCGTCAAGTACTAATAAACTGGGCGATATAGTCAAAAATGGCCGTCGTGGTTCATTAAATGCCAACCTTACAGTCAAAGGCAAACAGGGTCATGTGGCTTATCCGCATCTGGCCGTGAATCCGATTCATACCGCTTCTAAAGCCATTGCTGAACTGTGCGACACAGTCTGGGATCATGGCAACGAATATTTCCCGGCGACGACCTTCCAGATTTCCAATATCAATGCGGGTACAGGCGCAACCAATGTTGTTCCCGGCACCATGAACCTATTGTGCAACTGGCGTTATTCAACTGAAGTGACCGCCGAAGAACTCAAAGCACGTACTTTAGAAATTCTGGATCGTCATGGTGTGGACTATGACATTTCTTGGACTTTATCTGGCCTGCCTTTCCTGACGCCAGTTGGTGAACTAGTAAATGCAGCTAAAACCGCCATTCTGAATGTGACGGGGACTGAAACTGAACTATCGACTTCGGGCGGTACCTCAGATGGCCGCTTTATTGCCCCTACCGGCGCACAGGTACTGGAACTTGGCGTATTGAATGCCACGATTCATCAGATCAATGAACATGTCGATATTGCAGACTTAGAGCCATTGGCTGAAATCTATGAGCAGATTCTCGTGAATTTACTCGCCAACTAAGTAAATTCATAACGCAATAAAAAAGGAACTCCATGGAGTTCCTTTTTTATATTTTATAGTTTGGATTACAGTCCGATTGAAGCCTGAATATTCGTCATATTCGGAATATGGAAAAGCTGTTCGTTCATACGCACATATTGAAAGATGGCAGGATCATTCACGGGCTGATCGACATCGACCACTTCGGAAATACGAATCCGGATGGTTTTCGGCATTTCATTGCACATCAAGGCAAAGCGCTGAGTGATTTCATCACCCTCAATCACCAGTGCCACTCCATTTTGACGTAAAGGATCATTCACTGCATAAACTGGCAATTGTGCTTCATGCCACTCCACTGTCTTAACCTGCGTATTGCTATCCAGTGCTGACAGGACAATATTTTGTGGCAATAGCATCGGATCTTTGCCATGACAGTCAATAATATAGGCATCAATAAATCCGGTCGATACCGTAATCAGATGCTGAAGTTCCTGCTGGCTAATCTGATCAGCCATTTTGTTGTTCGAATTGGTCTGACTCATATATTACCCCTGTTTTTCAGCAATCAGTTGCTGGATATTGGCCAGCAGCTCCGCTTCCTGGAACGGTTTACCCATATAGTGCGTTACGCCCAAGCTGAATGCACGTTCACGATGCTTCTCACCGGTACGTGAGGTAATCATGATAATCGGCAAGTCACGGTGAATATCATGGTGACGAACCAGATTGGTCACTTCGAAACCGTCCATGCGCGGCATTTCGATATCCAGCAACATCAGATCCGGTCTGACGTTTTCAAGCTGCTCGATCGCATCCACACCATCTTTGGCAGTCACAATATCATAGCCTTGACGTTCAAGCAGACGCGACGTCACTTTACGTACAGTTACCGAGTCATCGACAATCATTACCAGACGACGTGCATTTGCATTACGCGAACCATCACGCTGATCATTGAGCTGTTTGACACGCTGTGTCGCCTGAATCTGACGGGCAACATTCTGTCCATCGAGAATCAGACAGACCTGACCATCACCCAAAATCGTAGCACCGGCCACCACTCTGACATTGGCAAACTGCTGTCCAATCGGTTTCACCACAATCTGCGCTCGAGAACCGACCAGCTGATCGACCAGTAAGGCAATGGTCTGACCACTATTTCCTTTGATCAACAGCACCGGCAATGAATGCCCAACATTATTCAGACGTGGAATTGGCTGGTTGCCAACAAACTCAGACAGATAACGCAGCTTATAGTTTGCGCCATCGATCTTGAAATAGTCATCTTTACTGTTGAAATAGCTTTCCAATATAGTCGGCGCAATACGTACAATTCGGTCAATCTGCGCCAGTGAAATCGCATATTGCTGATCGCCCACTTTCACCATCAAGGCATCGCTGACCGCCACGGTCGTCGGTACGCGAATCGTAAAGATGGTGCCCTTGCCTAGTTCCGAGCTTACTGACACATGGCCGCCAAGAGATTTGATTTCACTTTGCACCACGTCCAGACCGACACCACGACCAGAAATCTGGGTCACTGCTTTCGCGGTACTGAAACCAGGATGGAAGATAAATTGCAGGATTTCTTCCTGATCAATAACTTGATCCGCTTTGATCAGATCCAGACTCATCGCTTTTTCACGAATCTTCTCCGCATCGATCCCCTTACCATCATCACTAAAGGACACGATTACATCGGTTCCCTGACGACTGATGTTCAAGACAATCGAACCCATTTCCGGCTTGTTCAGTGCGATACGATCTGCAGTATCTTCCAGACCATGGTCAATCGCGTTACGCAGCATATGCTCAAATGGTGTGACCAGACGCTCGAGAATGTTACGATCCAGTTCACCTTCGGTATTCTGTACGATCAGTTCTGCAGGACGGTTCAAGCTGGTCGAGGTTTGACGCACAATACGCTGTAAACGCGGCAACATCCGGTCAAATGGGACCAGACGGGTACGCATCAGGCTTTCCTGAATCTCGGCCTGAATACGGGATTGTTGCAATAACAGTCCTTCGGTTTCGCGAATCTTGTCGGCTAAGGTACTCTTGAAGTCGACCAAATCTGATGCAGATTCTGCCAGTGATTTGGACAGCTGGTTTAGAGAGGAATATTGGTCCATTTCCAGCGGGTCAAAGTCGGCATAGCGCGAGTTCTCTGAACCATGTTTGGCAATAATCTGTGATTCCAGCTCGCCTTCCATTCGACGTAACTGATCAGCAAGACGCTTGATCGCCAATTCCATCTCGTTCAAGGTATTGCCAAGCTGCCCTAGGTCCATCTCGATACGCGAACGGTTAATCGAGTTCTCACCGGACAGGTCAATCATCTTCTCGACCAGATCAGCAGAGATACGGATCATCTCGTTATTGCTATCGCTGGTGCCGCTATTCGCCCACTCACCCATCATCTGTGGCGGTTCAGTACCATCACCTTCAACAAAGCCGAAGTCGGTGCTGACCACCAGATTATCTGTTTTCGCCAGACGCTCAGGCAATTGCGCAGTAACGTCCACATAAGCAATCTTTTTCAGACTGCTGTACAGCTGATCAAAACCGTTATAGTCATGCTGGAAAATCGCCTGTCTTAACCAAACCAGCGTTTTCTGCAATAAGCCATCATAAGCATTCGAGTTAAATTGGTAGACCGCAAACTGTTCGAAAGTCGTTTCCAGCTCATAGGCAATACTGGCCACTTCTTCAACATCAATCATACGTGCGCCACCCTTGATACTATGGGCAGCACGCTGTAATTGCAGCAATAAACTACGGTCACTACGCTGATCAAACCATTGATTGAGGAGCTTCTCGGCATTCGCCAGAATCTCTTCGGATTCTTCCAAGAAAGATTCTTCAACAATCGATTTCAGTTCGTCTTCTTCAGAACGTTCTACTGGTATGTCTTCAGTAGCCTCAGGAGATTCCAAGATTTCCAGTAATTCTTCAGCTTCTGCCAGATCAGTTGCAGGATGTTCAGTCGTTGCTGACTCTTCAAGTTGCGGCTCAGAAATTGATGTCGCTTGGACCTCTGCAACTTCAACTACAGTATTCGCGCTCTCCGCAGCAGCAACAGCTTGTCCAGACACCAGCACCTGAATATTTTGCAGAATCGCAATCGCTTCTGGTGCAGGATAATCAATACCGTCTTCTCGAATGGATTGAATACGATCGGAAACGTTATCCTGAACCAGACGAATAATCTGGATTAAAGCAGGTGTCACGGCAATTTGCTGACGGATCACCCGCTCATAAATACTTTCCAGTTCATGTGCAATCAAACCGATATGCAAAGCTGCAATCATGTTTGCACCACCTTTTAAGGTATGCAAATGACGCATCAGATTGTTCAGTGAGGTTGTATCGTCCTGTTTTTTACTCCAGGTATTCAGATCTTCATCAATCCCTGCCAGCAATTCATCCGCTTCTTCCAGGAAGATACTTAATAATTCTTCATCAAAATCACGGTTGGTTTCAGTACTTTGCTGCTGTTGACGATCCGCAGCGATACGTTGGCTCAAGCCAGCAAAATCCACACTACCAGTCGCGACAGTTTCAGCCACCTGTGTGCTCTCTGAGCTTAGCTCAACATTCTGATTGCTAGTATCTTCAGCAAATATCTCGAGATCCTGCTGCACAAATGCAGACAGTTCACTGAGTATTTTTTGAATCTCATCATTCAGAATGACGCGCTGTCCTGCGGCCAAGGTATCAAATAAATGAATAAATTCCTGGTGCGCCTGTGCGAACAATTCATAGGCATAATCGCTATTTAGCAGTACTGGCTTTTCAAGCAGCGCATCATAAGCCGATTTCAGATCGGCAGTGAATTCATGAATTCCCTGCGCTGCCCGGCTTTCTGTATGTGCTAGCAATTCTGCAGCCTGCTGGCTGAGTGCCTGAATATATTCCGGATAATCGACTTGGGCGCGTTTATCAAATTCAAACTCGGCATCCAATAACAGATCAATATCCAGCTCAACCAGTTTGGACACCAAGCCTTGCGTCTGAATGCTATTGGTTTCAGTAACTGCAAAGCCATAATCATGCCAGACACGCTCAAAGGTGGCGTATACCGCATCCAGTTTTGCAGTATTGCCCTGACGTAGCAGGTGCAGATAGTCACTCACGAACTCCGCATACTGAATCAGCAAAGCAGTTTCTTTTGAAGTAGAAGCAATTTCATCCTGTAGCAAAGTTTTGAACAGATGTTCCACCTTGGAACTGGCTTCAAAAATCTGCTCAATCTGCGCCATCGATGAACTGCCGCGCAAAGTATGAATCGCACGAATCAGCGCATTATAATCTTGTGATTTTTCATCTTCAGTGCGAAGGAAGGTAGCAATCGTATCCAGATGCTCTTCTGCTTCTTCAATAAAGATCGCCACAGTTTCTTCGATATCACTGCGAACCGGTACTTCTACTGGCGCTATTGTTAGCTCAACTTCACTTGGCTCATTGTCTGCAAGCTCAAGACCTGTCATCTGACCTTCAGCGGTCAAATGATCTGCCAATGCCAGTAATTCTTCCAATGCAGGTTCAGGCGAAATTTGTTGTTGTAATTGTTGTCCCAACAGCACCATTGGACGCAGATCGAGATCCAATTGCTGTACATGTTTGAATTTTGGATATAAAGCATATTGATAGACATTCAGTACCGCTTGGGCAAATTTCTGTACCGTCGGTGTTAGCTGAATCGAACCGGACAAAACCCGGTTTAGGGTATCTTCAACCGCCCAGGCCATTTCCCCTGCCGATTTTGCCCCGACCATGCGGCCTGAACCTTTCAGGGTATGAAAATGGCGGCGAATGGTCTTCAGATTTTCTTGATGATCTGGATTGCTCAACCATTCTGGAAATAAAGCATTTAACTCAACGAAGATCTCTTCGATTTCCTCAACAAAAATTTCAAGAATTTCTGCATCTTGGTCAAGATAACTATCTTCAGGAAGCGTTGTCGTTTCAACTAAATTTTTTAATATTTCTTTCATAGCTCATGCTTCTTACGTTATGCCGCCAAGAAGGGCGCTCAAACTTAATTGTGACCGTCACGCGATACCTAACGTATGAAGTTAAGTACATCTTGTCGAGGCTTTATCTGTATTTTCTGAATGTGTCTCAACCGCGGTCAAGACACATTTCCCCATCATGTCTGACTTTATTCTGGTAGTTTAAAGTCAGATACAGATTCACGTAATGCATCGGCCATGTTTGCCAGTTCAGATACCGAACGTGCTGTATCGAAGGTTGCACTGGTAGTTTGCGAAGTAATTTCCTGTACGACATTCATCGTGGTTGCAATATGACCTGCAGATGCTGACTGTAGTTTCGCAGCATCAGAAATGTTCGCAATCAGTTTCGCCAGGTTGTTCGATACCGTTTGAATTTCATCTAGTGCTACACCGGCATCTTTAGACAAGTTCGCACCACGTACAACTTCCGATGTAGTTTGTTCCATCGAAATAACGGCTTCGTTGGTATCCGTTTGAATGGTTTTTACCAGGCCTTCAATCTGCTTAGTTGCAGAAGCTGAACGTTCCGCAAGACGCTGTACTTCATCGGCTACGACCGCGAAACCACGACCTGCTTCACCGGCCATCGACGCCTGAATCGCTGCGTTTAATGCCAGAATGTTCGTCTGGTCGGCAATATCGTTAATCAAGGCTACGATGTTACCAATTTCCTGAGAAGATTCACCCAAACGTTTAATACGTTTTGAAGTTTCCTGAATCTGTTCACGAATCGTGTCCATACCCTCAATTGAGCGATGTACAACATCTGCACCGTTTGCAGCAATTTGTACTGAACGCTCTGCTACCACTGCTGATTCATCGGCGTTGGCAGATACCTGGTCAATCGACAGTGCCATTTCGTTAATCGCTGCAGAAGCACCGGCAATTTCTTGTGCCTGATGCTCAGATGCTTCAGCTAACTGGTTGGTAATGCTTTGTGTAGTCGCGGTGTATTGCGCAACTTCTTGTGAAGTTTCAGTAATACGCGATACCAGGTCACGTAACTGATCGATCGCAAAGTTAATCGAGTCGGCAATCGCACCAGTAAAGTCTTCAGATACTGTTGCATATGAACGCAAGTCACCATCTGCAAGATCGGCAATCTCATCCAGTAAGCGCAAAATCGCATTCTGGTTACGGTCATACTCTTCTTGTAAACGGCCTACACGCTGCTTGTCCGACAAGCCACGCAGAGAAAGCAACTTGAATACACACAGCAAGAAACCGACTAATAATGCGATCAGAAGGACTGCCGGAACAACCGTTTTAAGACCTGAGTTACCCGATAATTTATTCAGGTTGTCCAAAAGCACATCAGATTGAGAAAAAATAGATGCGGCTGCCTGACGAACTTTTACGATCTGTGTAGAGTTTTTCAGAATAATCGCTGATGCAGATTCCAGTACGTCATCATATTCAGCCTTGATGCCTTCCAGAGATTCACGCAGGGTTGGATCAGCAATACGCTGTACACCCAGTTCAGCAGAACCATTTAACTGTGCATTCAGATAAGAACCAAAAGTTTCGGTATCGGCACTGAAGTCATCCGCAGATTCACGTGAACCATCATTACCTGTCAGTACCAAACTGATTGAACGTAAGATACGTTCTGCAATGAATACCTGGTTTTTGGCAATAACCACCTGGTTCGATGGCATATCTTGACGTGCCATCTGGTCGACCATCAAGTTATATTCCGCCTGAATCCCCGGAATCGCTTCACCAATCGCGATGTTGGTGTCGTATAACTGGTTAATAATCTTTTGTTGCGAGGTAATCAGATCAATACTGCTCGACACTTCTGTCCACTGTTTATCAACAGCTTGCAACGCATCATTGTTAGAGTGAATACTTTTAACTGTCTCAAGATTTTCAGCAAAAGCTTTTTGCGAGTCAGTGAGGTTCTTCATGGCCTCAGGCGTACCCGAAGCTGTCGCTTCAGTCGCTTGGCGCGAAATCGTTTGCGAGAGGAGACGCAAATCACCCAGACTTTAAGTGAGTTCGTTGGTACGTGGAACACTATAAAAAAGATACAATAAAGTGATCAGTGCGGCTAAAAGACAGCCTGCTGCTCCATAGATCAGCGGTTTTGATTTTTCACTATCACCAAATACACGTGATAACTGATCTACTTGCGTTTGAATCTTAGCTAAAAAAGCATTACCGCCTTTGCGGCCAGTGCTCTCACCTGTATTTTTCTTTTTAAGTTTAAAGCCCATGCAGCCTCTCCCCGGTTGACGCCTTGCTTACTTTCGAGCGCGACATTTAATTTATAAATTTTATAGATGCGTTCATAAATTTTGGATTTTGCAACAGACGACTGAATAAAAACACATGCCACTGCTGGTTGTGCTGATGGAAAAACCCCTGACAATATTCTTGTAAGTTTTTATCCAATTCAGATTTCTTCGAAAAGAAACTTTTCTTATTGAAATGTTGTATACCCAAAACTTGATCTACGACCAAACCCACATACTGGTCATTATGGTTGATGCATAATACTTTTTGAGTCGGTGAAAATTGACTGCTCTGCCCTGATACATACTGCGTCAGATCAGAAACCGATAACAGTCTTCCCCGGATATTCGCCAGACCCAACACCCATGCTTGTGTCTTGGGTACCGGCGTATATTCTGGGGGATAAATCACTTCTGATACCTCCCCCAGCGGGGCAACAAAATATTGCCCCATCATCTCAAAAGCAATGCCCGACCATCGGTTAACTTCATTGCCATTGGAAACGTAGTTTTTATTCCCCCGTTTCGCAATGCGAAGCAATTCGATAAATCCATTTGCTGCCATAGAGCTTATCCTGCATTGAGGTGCTGCTTAATTACATCTATTAATTGTTTTTCATCGACTGGTTTTATTAGATAATCCGCTGCGCCTTGACGCTTGCCCCATACACGGTCAGTGGCCTGATCCTTGGTACTGACAATCACGATTGGAATATGTTTGGTCGTTGCACCACGTGCAATCTGACGGGTTGCCTGAAAACCATTCACACCCGGCATAACCACATCCATCAGAACTAGGTCCGGCAATTCTGCCTGTGCCATGGTGACGCCATCTGCGCCATTGGCTGCTTCAATCACCTCAAAGCCATGTTTAGAAAGAATCTCTCTAAAGCGAAAAGTTTCTGTCGGTGAGTCATCCACAATTAGGATACGTGCCATGCCAATTCCCCAAAAAAATCAAATATTAAGCACTAATATGGTTACGGATTGCATTGAGCAATTCATCTTTACTAAAAGGTTTGGTCAGGTATTCATCTGAACCCACGACACGACCTTTGGCCTGATCAAATAAGCCATCTTTACTTGATAGCATAATCACAGGAATATTCTGGTAATTCTGAGAGTTTTTGATTAAGGCGCAGGTTTGGTAACCATCTAGGCGCGGCATCATAATATCTACAAAAACGATATCTGGATTTGCTTCGGCAATTTTTGACAAAGCCTCAAAACCGTCTACTGCAGTAATGACCTCATAACCTTCGCGTTGAAGAAGAGTTTCCGCAGTACGACGAATGGTCTTTGAGTCATCAATAACCATAATTTTTAGATTTTGGAATTTATCGTCCATTTGTTTAACCCTTCCCATTTTAGAAACTATATGCCATAAGACTCATAGGATTATTTTATTACGATCGATAAACATTTTTAACATAAAGTCACTTGTATTATCAATGAACATTTTCTACACAAGTAGACAAAATCATTTATTTTTAATAACAGCTTCACATTTTCTTATCGTTATTGGTTTTTTTTTGACTAACGGTAGTTTTTTATTGATAAATTTAAGTCTAATATAACAAGATTATTACTTTAAAATAAGTAATTTAGTCAACTTTAAATTCGGGGAGCCAATGATGAGTCAGTTTTTAAGAAAACTTGCTGTCATTGATAAAAATAAAATGACTGGTCAATTCATTGTTGTTGCGCTGCTATTGTTACAGGTGAGCTTAACGTGTGCGAGTAGTAACCAACTCCCACAAAAAGCCACCTGGTATCGTTATTATGACAGCAAAGGTGTGGCCAATATCAGTACTAACGTCACACCCAATCATATCCGTTATGGCTATGAAGCACTTGACCAGAATATGCAGGTCATTAAGCGAGCGCGTCCTTATAATGCCGAAGCGGATATCAGGCAAGCGCCACAACGTGCCCAACAGGCGCAGCGGATTGCCGAAGACCATAAACTCAAGCGCGCTTATAATAATAGCCAGACCGCTTTACAGAAAAAGAATGACAGCCTGGTGCAGTTAAAAAAACAGATTGATTTCCAGCAAGAACAAATGAAGCAACTGCAAAAAGATCGGGTCATGTTTGTGCGTCAGGAACGCGAATATTTACGTAAAGGTAAAACCCCACCGGCACACCTGAAAACAACATTAGACAATAACCAGAAAAATCTCGTTTCCCAAAAAGAAAATATTCAATCTTTACAAAGTCGCTATCGAAATCTGGAAGCAGAATACGACAAAATTATCGCCCGTTTAAAAGCACTTGAATAAATACAAATAGCTGGCCGTGGTTTTGATCCATAGCACGCTAAAAGGACTCATATGCAAACTGCACCGCATTCTCATGATTTAAATATGCCTTCCCCGCGCTCTATCCTGATCATGAGTGCACTTTGCTTAAATATGTTTTTAGTGGCTTGTGATAAAAATGAACCCGTACAGCAAGCAGAAACACCCAAATCCATTGAAGTCATTCCTCAAGATCTAGTTGCAGTTCAATCTGGCAATTCAGTTCAAAAAACTGCATTCACCGGCACTATTCGTGCAGTCAATCAAAGCAGCATACAAGCACAGGTCTCTGCTACTGCTACCAGCGTAAACGCGCAGGTAGGTCAAACTGTTTCTAAAGGACAGGTGCTGGTACGCCTGAATAATCAGGACAATGCAGCCCGCTTGGCACAGGCACGTGCAAATCTGGCCTCTACTCAAGCGCAAGCCAATCAGGCTCGCAACATGATGCAGCGTAAAAAGCGCCTGCTCGATCAGGGTTTTATTTCAAAAGTAGAATATGAACAAAGTCAGGTCGATTATCAGGCCCAGCTTGAAAATGTCCGCGCCCAGCAAGCCAATGTCGATATTGCCCAGAAAGCAGATCGCGATGGCACCATGACCAGCCCGATCAGTGGCGTGATTACCCAGCGTCAGGTTGAACCCGGCCAAACCGTGGCGATTGGACAAACCCTGTTTGAAATCGTTGATCCAAAACGACTGGAAATTCAGGCACGCGTACCCAGTGATCTGCAATCAGGTTTAAAACTGGGCAGTCAGGTCGAATACACTATTCAAGGGAATCCAAATCGGCTCACTGCCGTAATTAGCCGGATTTCCCCGATCGCAGATCAGGCCAGTCGCCAGATCGAATTCTTTGCCACGCCAAATGAAACAATTCCCTCACTTAGCATTGGCTCCTTTGTCGAAGGCAACATTCTGAGTTCACAACAGATCTCTGGCCAGCTGATTCCATTAGATACTGTCCAGGATATCCAGAGCAAACCCTATGTCTGGGTGATTCGCCAGAATAAAATTATCAAGGTCAATGTTCAGGTTCTAGAACAGCGTTATAGCGACAACATTGCCGTGGTTCAAGGACTGGAAAATGGCGATCAGGTCAGCCGGGTTAAGTTTAGCGAATCCGATCTGCAAAAAACTGTCACCCTTCGCGCCAACTAAAGCCATTCACACAGGATCATTGATATGTGGTTTACCCGAATTAGTGTGAAGTATCCGGTTTTCACCATTATGATGATGTTCTGCCTGATGGTACTGGGACTGGCTTCCTGGCAGCGCATGGGCGTTGAAGAAT
This sequence comes from Prolinoborus fasciculus, assembly GCF_056724605.1. The sequence goes on from NZ_JBWZQN010000026.1 coordinate 32,955, forward strand.
TTCCTGATGTCGATTTCCCTTTTGTGGTGATCTATACCAACTATCCGGGTGCTTCTCCGGAAACGGTTGAATCGGAAATCACCAAAAAACTTGAAGATCAGATCAATACCATTTCCGGTTTAAAACAGGTGATTTCCCAATCAAGTGAAGGCTTGTCCATCATCACCACCGAATTTAATCTGGATGTGACATCGACCACAGCAGCCCAGGACGTGCGGGATAAAGTCGCCTCTGTGACTGCTGAATTCCGGGATGAAATTCAGGAACCGATTGTTGAGCGTTATGATCCGACAGCAAATGCAGTGATGTCGATTGTATTTGAATCCGACAACATGGATGTAAAAGCGCTCAGTTCTTATCTGGATCAGCGGATTGTGCCACAACTGCGCACAGTTCCGGGAGTCGGAACGGTCAATCTGCTTGGTGATGCGCAGCGCCAGATCCGGATTCAGGTGGAACCGCAAAAACTGCAAGCCTTTGGCATTGGTGTAGATAGCGTGATCAACACCTTAAAAGCCGAGAATATTGAAGTCCCGGGGGGGACGCTTAAATCGGGTAATTCGGAACTGGTCATTGAAATCAATTCCAAAGTGCTGCATCCCCTCGCCTTCGGCGATCTGGTCATTGCCAATAAAAACGGCGTACCAATTTTCCTCAGACAAGTGGCTAATATTCAAGACAGTCAGGCAGAGCTGGAATCCGCAGCTTTTCTGAATGGCAAAACTGCAGTTGCGATTGATATTTTGCGTAGTTCAGATGCAAACGTCATTGAAGTAGTAGACAAGAGCTATGCAACTTTAGAAAGTATTGAGGCGCAGCTTCCCCAAGGCACTACTTTACAAGTAGTGGTAGATTCCTCCAAAAGTATCCGCGGCACCATTGGCGATGTAGCCCGCACCATTATTGAAGGTGCGGTACTGGCTGTGCTGATTGTCCTATTATTTTTAGGCTCTTTCCGTTCAACTGTGATTACCGGTTTGACCCTACCCATTGCACTCTTGGGCACGCTGACCTTTATCTGGGCCTTTGGCTTTAGCATCAATATGATGACTTTGCTGGCGCTGTCCTTGAGTATTGGTCTGCTGATCGATGACGCAATTGTAGTACGTGAAAACATTGTCCGGCATGCCGACATGGGCAAAGACCATGTAACTGCCGCGCTCGATGGCACAAAAGAAATTGGCTTAGCCGTGCTGGCCACGACACTGACCATTGTTGCCGTATTCCTGCCTGTGGCCTTTATGGGCGGAATTATTGGCCGTTTCTTCTACCAGTTCGGGGTCACGGTAAGTATGGCCGTTCTGATCTCGATGTTTGTCAGCTTTACCCTGGATCCTATGCTCTCTGCACACTGGGCAGAAAAGAAAAAAGATCCAAACAAAAAACCAGGTTGGGTGAAACGTTTCTTTAGCTGGATCTCCGGCAAGCTGGATAACTTAAGCCATGTCTATGAAAAATTATTAAAACTGGCCTTACGTTTTAGGCTTATTACCCTGCTGATTGCGGTCGCTTCATTATTTGGTGCTTTGGGTTTATCCAAACTGATCGGCACCGAATTTGTACCGGTCCCGGATAAAGGCGAAATCCGGATCAAGTTTGAAACACCGGTCGATTCATCGCTTGAATATTCACAAGCCAAACTGCAGCAGGTGGATCAGATTATTCGTCAGCATCCGGATGTCAAAGCCACTTATGGGGTGATTAATGGCGCAACTGACCGCGGTAAAAACCATGTCAGTTTACGGGTGACTGTAACGCCGCGTACCGAACGTGAAAAGACCCTGAATGACCTGAATAATGAATTCCGCCAGCGTCTACAATCGGTTGCAGGAATCAGCATTACCTCGGTGGCATCCGCCGATGAAACCGTTTCAGGTGGCCAGAAGCCGATCATGATTTCGATTAAAGGTCCGGATCTAGATGAACTGCAAAAAATTTCCGATCGCTTTATGACGGAAATGGCGAAGATTAATGGCATTGTCGATCTGGAAACTTCATTAAAAGAACCCAAGCCGACTCTTGATGTACAGATCAATCGCGTCTTGGCCAGTGATTTAGGTTTATCGGTCAATCAGATTGCCAATGTAGTGCGTCCGCTGATTGCCGGTGATGATGTCACGACCTGGCAGGATGAAAAAGGTGAAACCTATGATGTGAATCTGCGCCTGACCGAAGACCAGCGCAGCTTGCCTAGCGATTTACAGAATATGTATATCACCTCGAATAAAACCGATGCCAATAATCAACCAGTTCTGGTCCCGCTTTCGAGTGTCGCCAAATTTCAAGAAAAACTGGGCGCCTCGCAGATTAATCGACGTGATCTGGCACGTGAAGTTCTGGTCGAGGCCAATACTTCAGGACGTCCTGCAGGCGACATCGGGACGGATATCAGCCGCTTGCAAGAAAATTTCGATATGCCACCGGGTTATAGTTTCGACACTCAAGGCTCCAATGCCGACATGGCAGAATCCGCAGGTTATGCACTGACTGCGATTACCCTGTCGATTGTCTTTATCTATATTGTGCTTGGTTCGCAGTTCAACAGTTTTATTCATCCTGCAGCAATTATGGCCTCACTGCCATTGTCGCTGATTGGCGTGTTTCTGGCCTTATTCCTGTTTAATTCCACCATGAATCTATTTTCGATTATCGGCATTATCATGCTGATGGGACTGGTGACCAAGAATGCGATTCTGCTGATCGACTTCATCAAGAAGGCCATGGACCGCGGCGAAGACCGTTATGATGCGATTATTGCCGCTGGTAAAACCCGTTTGCGTCCTATTCTGATGACTACCAGCGCGATGGTCATGGGCATGGTGCCACTTTCCCTAGGGCTAGGTGAAGGTGGTGAACAAAGTGCACCGATGGCGCATGCGGTGATTGGTGGGGTAATTACCTCTACCCTGCTGACCCTGGTGGTGGTGCCGGTGATCTTTACTTACCTGGATGACTTTAAGAATTTTATGCTGCGTCAGGCACGTAAAATCATGGCATAATTTAATGCAACACAATGAGGTGACATTCCCAAAAGCTCACCTCATTTTTTATTGTATAATCCCTGCTTTAACGCTTAATTTTTTAGGACAGTTTCCATGCGCGCGAGTCGCTTTTTATTTGCAACGTTAAGAGAAACCCCGAACGATGCTGAGGTTATTTCACATCAGCTCATGCTTCGTGCCGGTATGATTCGTAAGTTGGCTTCAGGTCTATACACCTGGTTGCCGATGGGCGTTCGCGTATTAAATAAAGTTGAAGCGATCGTTCGCGAAGAAATGGACAAAGTCGGTTCACTTCAAGTCTATATGCCGGTGACTCAACCTGCATCTTTATGGGAAGAATCAGGTCGTTATGTACAATACGGTCCTGAGCTTTTACGCTTCAACGACCGCCATGGCAACCCATTTGTTCTCGGTCCGACGCATGAAGAAGTGATCACTGACCTTGCACGTAACGAATTAAAAAGCTACAAGCAATTGCCTGCAAACTTTTACCAAGTACAAACCAAATTCCGTGACGAAATTCGGCCACGTTTTGGCGTAATGCGTTCACGTGAATTCATTATGAAAGATGCCTACTCTTTCCATGCCAACCAGGAATCACTGCAACAAACCTACGACGACATGTATGCAGCCTACTGCAAAATCTTCACCCGTCTTGGTTTAGATTTCCGTCCAGTACAAGCAGATACCGGTTCAATCGGTGGTTCAGGTTCTCACGAATTCCACGTACTGGCTTCAAGCGGTGAAGATGATATCGCATTTTCGACTGAATCTGACTATGCAGCCAATATTGAAATGGCAGAAGCAGTACTTGTCGGTGAACGTGCGGCACCTACACAAGAACTCAAACTGGTAGATACACCAAATCAAAAAACCATTGCAGATGTATCAGCATTCTTGGGTACGAACCCTGCTCATTCAGTAAAAGCCTTATTGGTTCAAGGTGTTGCGACTGAAGAAGGTCAAGATGCACCTGTGGTTGCTTTATTCCTTCGTGGCGATCACGAACTGAATGAAATTAAAGCTGAAAAACATCCTTTAATTGCTGCACCTTTAACATTTGCTACTGAAGAACAACTGCAAGCCCTTGGCTTAACTGCTGGCTTTGTCGGTCCTCAAGGTCTGGTCGAAAAAGGTGTAAGCGTTATTGTTGATCGTGCAGCATCCGTATTGTCTGATTTTGTTGCGGGTGCAAATGCAGCAGATCAACACGCAACTGGTGTAAACTGGGAACGTGATGCACAGTTCACTGAAGTTTATGACCTACGTAACGTGGCTGAAGGTGACCCATCTCCAGATGGTAAAGGTACGCTTCAAATCAAACGTGGTATCGAAGTAGGTCATATCTTCCAGTTGGGTCAAAAATACTCTGAAGCGTTGGGTTGTAAAGTATTGGGTGAAGATGGCAAACCATTTACTGTAACAATGGGTTGTTATGGTATTGGCGTGACGCGTGTGGTGGCCTCTGCAATCGAGCAGAACTTTGATGAGAAGGGCATTATCTGGCCAACTGCCATTGCACCGTTTGAAGTTGCCATTGTGCCGATGAATGCACACAAATCTCCACGAACTATGGAAGCTGCGGAAGCACTCTATGCTGAATTACAAGCTGCAGGTTTTGACGTGTTACTCGATGACCGTAATGAACGTCCGGGCGTGAAATTCTCTGATCTTGAGCTTACAGGCATTCCACACCGTATTGTGATCGGTGAAAAAGGTTTAGATGCAGGTACTTTTGAATATAAAGGCCGCCGTGATGCTGAATCAGTAAATATCTCGAAAGAAGAATTATTGGCGAAGATTGCTAAATAATTTCACTTTCTTATAAAAAATCCCGCATCTGGCGGGATTTTTTATGGCTATCGCACCCTTAACAGAATTTATGTCCACCGAAACAGTTCGGTTTAAAATTCTGGCCTTGTAAAGTTAAATTAGTGAGAGGGAAATCAAGTAGTGCAGGATTTTTAATTTCCTTTACATCAAGCGCACTCCCTAGCACACAACCAAAAACTAGACTCCCACAATCTCGCACATTAGTGGTTAAATCATGGTTAATTCCTGTAATAGTTTGCTTTAAAACAGCATCTGAAATTGGCACACTATATGAAGGTGAAATACTTCCTAAATCTACTTCATCTTCCATGGCCATCCACCATCCTTGTTTTGCCGCGACTGCTGCGCCAGGCCATAAGATGCTTTGGGATTGCAAGGAGAGTGAAGCTGGATTATCTAAATATAAAGCATGAATAAGTCCGAGATTTTGTTTAACGGTAATGTCTGTCTGTAGCCCGGTTAAGTAGCCTGTAATATCTTTATCTAATTTTAATGCTCCATCCAATAATTCTGCTTTTAATGGTCCTTTAAAATCAATACGACCTACTGTCCCTGTCCCTTTTAGTACAACTTCTTTCATTCTTGTTCCTGACACTATCGTAGCAGGAATAGTAAAAGGTGCTGTTGTAGAATTTAACTGGAAAGCATAATTGCTAGATGTGTAATGTAAATCCAGAGGTAATGGTTGACCTAATATAGTGCCTTTTACCGTGCCCTCAATATTCATTCCAGTTGCAGCATAATCCATGACACGAGGAGCGGTTGTTGCAACTCCTGATGAAGATTTTGTTTTCATATAACCACTGAAACTGTTAATACCATTTGGTGTAGCACTATTTTCTGTCCCCATTGTCAATAGACCTGAAATCTTTTCCGCACTTAAACGGAAACCTAAAACTTCACGTGTAGATGCCTGATTTGGATTTTTTATGGCAAATTGTACAAATGGATTAGTAATCAGAGCTGAAGTCGCGGCACGATCCGCGCCATTCGTAGGATTACCACTTAAGGCAATATGATCAATATCAATATCACAGCCGGTTGCACCATTAACACCGCCACACCCGAGTTGTAGCTTTTTTATATTGGTATTAATTTCCATCTCGGCTTCCAGGCCTAATTTATAAAATGAGATATTACTCTGGTCATAAGTAGCTCCTAGATTATCCATCTGGTTAAATCCAGACTGAACCTCCATTGACAATAAAGCCTGCCCATTGACTTCTGAGAGCTCTTGGTCTTCCAATGAGGTTAATGCAGATACCTGACCACTTAGGCCCATCATAGCTACCACTAGACTTTTTAATATTATTTTTTTCATTTTTCTCATCCTGATTTTTAACGTGGTGTGATTCCCATCGTGCTACGAATGGTTCCACCAGTCAGTGCAATACTTGCCATGTTTTGCATATTGCCATTGGTCGCCATGGCAAAATTGGTCTTAAATGGTGTTGCAATATTATTTTCATAATTGAGTTTGACCTGATTATCCAAAGTCACTGTATCTGCACTGACACGAACTTTTGCTTTGACACCCAAATGACCTTCCATCCGGTTAAAGTTAATTGACGAAGTTTTTAATACCCCGGCTGAATCAATATCTTCATTGGCGATACTAAAATAGCTTCCCAGATTATCTTTGTTGGCATTTTCTTCTGCGGTAAGGGGTCTAAACTCAAAGTTTGCATTAAATGACAGGAAGTTGGTATCTGGTGAACTGCTAGTTGGGTCTACACCAGGAATAATCAGAAGTTCACCATTTCCATCAAGTTTAAAAGCAATATTAGTCAGGACATCATCACGTTTAGAAAAATTATCGTGAGGCACATAGCCCCCGCATTTAGTGATCGATGCATTGGTACAATTATATTTAGATCCTGGTAATTGACCAATCGCAAGCTCAGCTTTGGCTCCAATCAGCAGCTTATCAGCGCGAATATAAATACCTTCATCTTTATAACTAATAATTCCTTCTGACTTGATCAAAGCATCGATATTCCTAAAACCAGCATAATAGTTAACAGCCTCACCATGCTCACCATTTTTACCATCAATCAATATAATCGAGGTTGTGCTTGGTAAACCGGTTTTCTTGTCAATTCCATAGCCTTCTGTAGATGCCATAATGTTATAAGCAATTGCTTGCTTATTGTCTGTTCCATAAGTCGTTCCAGACAACGCAACATTGGCATTTAAATTATAAATAGGAATACCGATTCCCCATGAACCACCATCGCCACCAATTTCTGTCAAAGAGTTATCTGATAGGCTTTGTTGCACAAAGATTTGAAATGCAAAGCGCCCCTAATTGAGCCAAATTTAAGGCGTAACTTGGGTAAGTGGTCGACCTAATTCCGTAAATCTGTTGAGGACTGCTACACGTGCATGAATTTCATTCACCTGACTAGGAAAGCTTCTTGCCATTAATTTATCGCCTAATAATTTGATGCAATGCATCTTGGTTTCCACCAAACTGCGGCGATGATAGCCTGACC